>JAURKO010000106.1 GCA_030831705.1 Daejeonella sp.
AGTCCCGTGTTCTGCCCTATTTTTTTGTGGGAAATTTAACAGATATCATGACATTCTGTATCGCAAAAAAGATAGAGCTGCCACTCGGGTTTATTTAATGAAACCTATGGTTCTATTAACGGAAGCCCGTCCCGATGAAAAACAGCTCCAGGTAAAATAAATATTTGTATGGCCGAATTCTGCAAACAGATAATTTTAGCGTTTTTAGTCCGCTTAAAGTCAAACCGCACACTATACTTTATTAAATTCTTATTTTAAAAAGAATATGTACCTTTAATACGCTAAACCAATATAGTATTCAGTATAATTTCTTTTAATGAGCACTAATATTAAGTCTGTTATTATCGGGACTGGAAGTTTCATCCCTTCTAACATTATATCAAATAAAGACTTTTCGGAACACCGCTTTTACGAAAAGAACGGGGAACCCATTTTAAGGGAAAATCAGGAAGTCATACAAAAGTTTCAGGATATCACAGAAATTGAGGAGCGTCGCTATGCCGATAATGAACACGTGGCTTCTGATCTGGGTTATTTTGCGGCTTCCAATGCAATCGAAAGTTCAGGAACTGATCCTGAAACACTGGATTATATAATCGTTGCACATAATTTTGGAGACATCGCTCCCGGCAGTACAAGAGTCGATGTTTTACCTACCCTTGCATCAAGAATTAAACATAAATTGGGAATCAAAAATTCTGACTGCGTGGCATATGACCTTCCCTTTGGTTGCCCAGGTTGGTTGCAGGGGATGATTCAGGCAGATTATTATATCCGTTCAGGAGACGCAAAAAGAGTTCTGATCATCGGGACAGAAACCCTTTCAAGAGTAACCGATCCACACGATCGGGACAGCATGATTTATGCAGATGGTGCCGGAGCAACTATCTTAGAAGGAAGGGAAGGAACAAAAGCGGGTATCTTGGCACATAAAACCCAAACTCATACATTTGATGAAGCCTATTATCTATATTCAGGTAAATCCAGTAATCCAGATCTAGTTTCTGATGATCAGTTTATCAAAATGGATGGTAGAAAGATTTATGAATATGCCCTTACCAATGTACCTCTCGTAATTAAACAAACAATGGATAAATCGGGAACAGGCATTGATGATGTGAAAAAAGTACTGGTTCATCAGGCCAATGGTAAAATGGATGAAGCAATCCTTAAAAGGCTTTTTAAACTATTCGGAATCAGAGAAACTCCAACGGGTGTTATGCCCATGACCATATCTAAATTCGGTAATAGCTCAGTAGCTACCGTGCCCACCCTGCTAGATATGATTTTAAAAGATAAATTACAGGAACATCAGATAAAAAAAGGTGACCGCGTAGTATTCGCTTCAGTCGGATCGGGTATGAATATTAATTCTATGGTTTATGAATTTTAATTCTTTCAGCTTTTATATCAAAGTTCAGTTTTTTACTCAATCTTATTATTATTGAAATTGATAAAGGAGCTTGAATTAAACTCATGAATTCTCGACCCATTTTACAATTTAAAATAAAGGCAAAAAAAAAGCGATCTGTTAAAACAGATCGCTTTTTTTAATTTCTAAGGGTATGTTAAGCTACCGGACTTTCTTCTAAAGCAAATCCCTCATCAACAAGTATGCGACCGCAATGCTCACAGACTATGATACGCTTACGCTGACGAATATCGAGTTGTCTTTGAGGTGGGATTTGATTAAAACAACCTGAACACGAATCGCGCTGTATACTTACCACAGCAAGGCCGTTCTTGGCATTGCTTCTTAAACGGTTGTAAGCAATTAATAAACGATCCTCAATATGCTTTTCAGCTTCTTTGGCCTTAACAAGGATACCTGCTTCATCTTTCTCAGTTTCAGCAGTAATCATATCTAATTCTGCTTTCTTTAACTCAAGATCGTTTTTTCGCTCGGTTATATTTGTCAAAGCATTTTCGTAAACTTCAGTTTTGTTTTGAATTTCGAAAGAATATTCCTTTATCTTCTTTTCTGAAACCTGAATCTCTAAACCTTGAATTTCAATCTCTTTCGAAATTGCATCATATTCACGATTATTCTTTACATCGTTCAGCTGAGTTTCGTATTTTTTTGTAGCTGCCAACGAATCTTTTATCAGATTTTTGCGAGTTACAATTGAATCTTCCAAATCATCAAGATCTGATTTGATTTTTTGTATACGGGTTTCTAAACCTGCAACCTCATCTTCTAGGTCGGCCACCTCCATCGGAAGTTCACCTCTTGTCTGACGGATCTTATCGATCTGTGTGTGCAAGGTTTGAAGTTCAAATAACGCCTTTAATTTCTCTTCTACTGATTGTTCCATTAAATCAAATAATTTATGGGGTTTGTATTCTGTGTTGTTAAACGGAGGGCAAAGTTACTAAATTTTTCTGAAATTAATTCCAACAATAATTCCTGTGTAAACTGCTCACTTTCAAAATGTCCGACATCCGCAATAATAAGTTTACTTTCCGCATCAAAAAACTCATGGTATTTAAAGTCGGCGCTTATAAAAACATCCGCGCCTGCACTTATTGCATTAGGTAGTAAAAAACTTCCGGAACCACCACAAACAGCCACTCTACGTACTTTTTTTGATCTTAATGCAGTATGTCTGATCGCTTTAGCACCTAACTTTTCCTTCAAAAAAGTTAAAAACTCCAGTTCATCATAGTCGCTCTCCAAATTACCAATCATACCAGATCCAACCTGTGGATGGCTATTGTTTATAGAATACAAATCATAAGCAACCGCCTCATATGGATGTTTCTCGATAAGTGCTGAGAGAATTTTCTGCTCCAGATTTACAGGATAAATAATCTCAATTCTGATTTCTGATTCTTGATGTTGCTTACCATGCTCGCCAACAAATGGTTTAGTTCCTTCGCCGGCCTTAAAAGTGCCAAGGCCAATCACATTATAACTGCATTCCGAATAATTTCCTATGTGACCTGCACCCGCTTTAAACAGGGTTTCTCTTAGCTCTTCAGCAAAATTCTCAGGACAAAAAGTGACTAGCTTTCGGAGTGAATCTTCTCTGGGTTTTAGTACCGCGGGATTCTTGATCCCAAGTTTATCACAAATCTTTTTATTAACGCCTGTTGATACATGATCCAAATTAGTATGGATGGCATAAATTGCAATATCATGCTTTATTGCCTTCATCACAACCCTTTCCACATAAGTTCTACCGTTGAACCTTTTTAATCCCTTAAAAACAATTGGGTGATGTGAAATTATCAGATTCAAACCTAAGTGAATTGCCTCATCAATAACAGATTCTGTACAATCCAATGAAATAAGAGCCCCCGTTAACTCTTTGTCAGGTTGACCTACAATCAGACCTGAATTGTCGTAATCTTCCTGAAAGGCTAGCGGAGCAAGCATTTCTAGAAAAGAGGTAATATCTCTTAAATTCATGACCAAATATACCCCATAAGTTTTAAGTGTAGAAATACTGGAATGATAAAGCAACTAAGCCCAGTATTACCATTTAATAAGCAGAATTAATCGGAAATTAGCTTTTAGACTAACAATTTCTGGGATAATAAAGGAATTTATTCCCCCTGATTACTCATTATTTTTACAAGTTCTGCACTTTCGTATGCCGCCTTTCGATTAAACTCAAGGGTAAGAGATTTGTGGTTTATTACATCTACTATCGTACCTATAAAACACAAGCCCGCTGTCAGAAAATAAAGAATACCCATTCCCATCTTTCCGGTGATAAATCGTTGAATACCGGCAACACCTAAAAAACCGAGTAGGGTAAATAAAAGTACTTCCTGAGCATCCTTTCTTCTATCTGCATAGAACATCACAAAATTTTGGGTCTGACGAGGGTTCATTCCTGAAACCACCTGTTTCAAGTAAGAATACTCCTCAAGACCCATACCCTTTAGGTTAATAAGCGGATCATTTTCCATAGTTTATATGTTTTGATAATTTTAAATTTAATAGGAATATATTAAATAATTGCATGATCCTGTAAAACAGAATGATAAATGCAGGTATTCCAAACCAATGGTTTTCAAAGGATAAGCTGAATTCTCCATGCAATAAGAATCGTATAGAACGACCGAGTCCGCACCCCGGACACCAATTAAAACCAAGATTATCTAAGGGACATAAACTAGAATGTGCAGACCCTGAAGCTGTAAATGCCAAAAATAAAATAGCACTCATCCAGATTATTAATTCCAATGGCAAATTGAATATTAATCGATAGA
>JAURKO010000107.1 GCA_030831705.1 Daejeonella sp.
AGTTGACAATTGGGTTGGGTGGTTCATTTGAATATTTAGTTGTCTGATGTCTGATGTCAGATATCTGATGTCTGAGATTTTTGGTTCAGATGGAAATCCGTACCAATCAGCACCGTCCTGAGAGGGGTCTGTCTAAAACACGATTATTCATCAGGGTAAAAAAAATGACAATGAACAACAATTTTTCATCGTTGTCCATTGTCAACTGTCAATTGTCAACTGTTAAAGTCCATTGTCAACTGTCAACTGTCAATTTTGTTGCTTATGAGTTAGTTGGAATTGTTTCTTTTAAAATAATTATCGTAACTCATAAGCAACAACCGTGTTCCTGAAAAACGTAGGCACATAAACAGTCTTTGTTTCTGGATCAAAGCCGATGTCAGCAGTATTTCTTTTCTCTGCCCTTGTGTCCATCAGCAAATGCTTGGTGCCATCGGTATTGACATGCCATAAAACTCCTTCCCAGCAGGAAATGATGAAGTTATTGCCTTCAATATTTTCAATTCCGTCTAGTCCGCCTTCCATGCCATCGGTAATTTTAGTCAGTGATTTGTCGGTATTAACTTTGAACATTCCAGTTCCATCGAGCAGAAATAGTTCATTATTATGGTAAAGGACGCCGTTTGGCTGAGTCAGGTTTTCGGCAATGAGTTCTGCCTTTTCGTTTTCTACTTTGTATAATTTCTTAGCCAGGTATTCTGTGATATAGATCACTCCGCTCGGGTCGATACTGATGTCATTCAAACCAGTAGCACCTTCAACAGGAATAGATTTCTCAATCTTGCCGGCTGCAATATCAATCACCACGATATTTCCAAGATCAGCAACGTATAATTTACCATTGAACATACCCATGCCCTTCGGGCCATGTAAACCGCTCACCCACTCAGCAGCGATGACCTTGCCATCTAATCCTACCTTGCCAATTGAACCTTTTCCATCAGCTTCCCATGGATTGGTACCATCAATATTACTCACATATAAAACCTGTGCTGCCTTATCAAATAGTACTGATTCTGGAACTTTTAGCGAGCTGTCGCTTTCCCATTTAAGCACCAGTTCAGGGGTTTTTGCAGAATCTGCCTGTTCTGTTGTTTTTTTATCGCTAGAACCTCCACAGGCTGCAAGGAAGAGTACTCCCATCAAAAGAAATAGTTTCATAGTTTTATGGATTTTATTTTAATTTAAAGATACAAAACAGAATATAGGCTAACAAATCGGCTTAAAGATTAGTCTGCATTTTCCATTAATTGCTAATTCCGTTAAAAATCTTCATATTTAAAATAAACCTGAACTATGCTAAACCTTCAGGTATCCACGACACGTATATACCAAAACGATTATTTTTAGAAAATGAGGTTTAAAATCATCAATCTGGTCTTTATTGTGACCTTATTGTATTTTACTGATGCCAAAGCACAGGCTCCGGCTATCAGCTCTTTTTCTCCGAAATCCGGGGCACCGGGAACTTTAATAACTATTCAGGGTACTGCTCTTGATCAGGTGAACTCAGTCAGCATTGGCGGAAAGGCGGCACTAATCATTTCTCTTTCAGCAACTGTACTGACAGCTTATGTTATGCCTGAATCTACAAGCGGACCTGTTTCTATCAGTTCAAGTTCGGCAACAGCGGGCAGTTCAGACAATTTTACGGTAAATACCACTCCATTTCCAAGCACACAGCAAGGTAATAAACTAGTAGGAACAGGTAATAATGGACTTGCTGAAGCCGGAAGGTCGGTTGCCATCAGTGCTGACGGGAATACGGCGATTGTAGGTGCTCCGAACGATAATACTCAACAGGGTGCCGCATGGATTTATGTCAGAAATGGCAATGTTTGGTCGCAACAGGGTTCCAAACTTGTCGGAAGTGGCAGTGTTGGCCGGGCTCAGCAGGGCAGATCTGTTGCAATCAGTGCGGATGGTAATACGGTGATCAGTGGTGGATATCTTGATAATGGGGGTAGAGGTGCCGCCTGGATTTTTACCCGAAAGGGAAGTGTATGGACGCAGCAGGGTTCAAAACTCGTCGGTACCGGATATGACGATTTTATTCTGCCTGTCAATATGGGTTTTTCTGTAGGTATGAGTGCTGATGGGAATACCATAATTATGGGCGGACCATACGATACTCACCCTCGTGGTGCTGCATGGATCTTTAGCCGCAAAAATGATATTTGGTCACAACAGGGCGAGAAGTTATTTGATGAAGGCAGTCCCACAGGTGGACAGGGTATTTCCGTAGGCATCAGTGCTGATGGGAATACAGCAATTGTAGGTGCACCTCTTGATAATAATCAGCAGGGCGCAGCCTTTCTTTACTTCCGGACTGGCTCAGTATGGGATAGGCAAGCCAAAAAGCTGGATGTTTCTTCTTATCCGGGTACGAAATGGCAGGGCATATCAGTTGCGCTGAGTGCAAATGGAAGCAATGCTATTATTGGGGCTTCGGTTGCCGATAATGCCCGTGGTGCGGCCTGGGTTTTTCAGAAGAATGGCACCGAGTGGAATCTTAAGGGTAACAAGATAGCAGGTACGGTAAGTTCTGATAATGCTGCCCAGGGTTCGTCGGTTGGTATGAGTGCTGATGGTAATACGGTATTACTTGGTGCCAGGTTAGATAACTGGACCAATGGTGCTGCATGGGTATTTACCTGGACGGATAATTCATGGACACAAAGGGGGCCGAAATTAACAGGAACTGGCAATATAGGTATAGCAAATCAAGGGCTTTCTTCGGCATTAAGTGCCGATGGATCAACAGCAATAGTCGGGGGTAATCAGGATAACACAGGGATGGGTGCTGCCTGGATTTTTACACCTGGTCCGCAAATTTCAATCTCACTTAAGAATTACAGTTCCGAATTTTGCAAAGGGGCTATAAAAACTGTTTTCTTTTACGATAAAACGGAAGGCAATCCTAATTTATACAGCATTACCTGGGATCAGAAAGGCCTCGATGCCGGTTTGCTGAATGTTGTTGACCAGCCATTACCTGTCGGCTCATTTGAGATAAATATGCCTGCTACTTTTGCTGATGGAGTTTATAATGGGGTTGTGGCGGTGCATAATAGCAGTACCGGATTGAAAAGTACCGGCACCATCTTCACCCTGGTTATTCCTGAGCCTCCTAAAATTTCGCCAATTACAGGTTCGGGGTCGTTGGCAGTAGGATCGACTACAACGCTTTTCACTGCAACTGGCTCATCTTCAGGAGTATGGACCAGTAATGCCCCTGCAAGAGCTACCGTGAATCCGGTAAACGGACAGGTAACCGGGATTGCGGTCGGATCGGTTATTATTACTTACTCGCTAACTAATGAAAAGGGCTGTTCCAATTCAGCAAATTTTAATCTGCTGGTCGTTGCACCCGGTACACAACAGTCGCTCACTTTCCCTGCAATACCCGAAAAAACCTATGGAGATGATGATTTTACTCCTACGGTTTTTAGTCCCACCACAGGAGAAGTATTTGTATTCAGCAGTTCTGATCCTAAGATTGCGGCGATAAGTACAAGTGGGCAGATTAGAATTATCGGTGCAGGCACTGTTCAGATTACTGCTTCTCAGGCATCAAACACCAGCATCACTGCTACACAAACCTTAAAGGTTAATCCTAAAACTTTGATTATTAAAGCGAAGGATCAAAGTAGGATTTATGGCCTTGTAAATCCGGAACTAACGGTAGAATATACAGGTTTTGTTAAGGGAGATACGGATGCGGCTTTATTGACTAAAGCCAGTGTAAGTACTAGTGCTACACTGACCTCTCCTCCGGGAAATTATCCCATTACAGCTAGTGCTGCCTCGGCTGCAAATTATACGATCAGCTATCAGCCCGGAGTTTTACAGATCAACAAAGCTGATCAAATCCTGACTTTCGATCCGATTCCGAATAAGACGGAATCAGAACCCGACTTTACCCTTATTGCAAGTTCAAGTTCGGGATTGCCGATTAGTTTTATCAGTAGTGATGTTTCAATTGCAGAGATCGTTAATAGCAATCAGGTGAACATTATTAAGCCCGGAACTGTCAAGATTGAAGCCATTCAAAATGGAGATGCCAACTATAATCCGGCAAGGATTTCGAGGGAGTTCACAATTTTCCCGGAATTTTTCACTGTGGGTTCAAATTCATTCACCCCAAATGGAGATGGAATTAATGATCTGTGGGTTCTTCCCGGATTAGAATCTGATAGAACGGCCACGGTACAGGTTTATAACCGTTTTGGACAATTGGTCTTTAGCAGCTATGGGTATACTACACCCTGGGATGGGAATCATCAGGGTTCAAAACTTCCACAGGGGACTTATTTTTATAAGATATCAGTTAGATCGGGTAAGCAGGTGGTTTCGGGGGTGGTGACTTTGATTTATTGATAATGCATACACTATTGTCCAGAAAAAATTGAAGTTACAGGCTTAGTGATCATATTCTTAACTCATAATTTTTCTCTTTTCTTTTCCTGCAGCAGAAAAGAAACAAAATGCCGCCGCTGCGCCTGATGCTTTGAAGGTTTCTGCTTAGGCCCAGACAATGGTTGCCGCACCAGCCAAGGCGGAAGAAAGCTTATTAATGGGGGTTGCTAGCGTGGCGTCTAAAAAAAACAATGGAGGTAATTAGTAGGATTTTAGGCATATCGCCTTGCAATGACATTCATATACTTTTTTGCGGCATTGGACAGGGCGGTAAATACAAAATTGCCATCGCACTGACTTTCATAGCCCTGTACGCAGCCGTTGATGGATGAACATTCCTAACCCTCTAACGTTAATTTTAGTAATCTTCGAATCTCGATAATGAGTAATTAATCTAAAATGAAGCAGGATTTTCCGAGCGGGGGGAGGACAAAACGGCGGGCCGGGTGTATGGCCTATGGTGGTGGGAGCTTCGTTTTGTCTTGATGTTACTCAGTTTTTATTATTGTTTTTTATACGTCTTCGTGGTCTCACCGCAAGGGCGGTTCGGCATTGGTTAATTTTCATCAAGGAAACCGCGAAGCAGCTTGAGGGCCTTTAAAATAAAAACTAACACCGAAAAAAGTAACTAGGCCTCCGCGGCCATGAGCGGTATAAATTTGAACGGACGAGTAACCAATTAATTTTGATATCGTTCCGGCATGCAGGCTCACAACATAATATTCACCATAAATTTTAAAGATTATCTCCTATATTCAATATTAATTTAAGCAGTTTTTCAAGCATATATTTTATTCGTTTGAAACTAAATGCACCAAATACTTGAATGAAAAACAAAATCCTATGTTTTGGCGAGATGTTATGGGATATTTTCCCCGACGGAGCAGTGCCTGGTGGAGCGCCAATGAATGTGGCTATCGGATTAAAGAAACTGGGATCTGATGTTTTTATTCTTAGCAGTTGTGGTAAGGATGAATTGGGAGAAAATCTGCTTGAATACCTTCATGAAAACGATCTTTCCACTGAATATGTTCAGCAAAGTAATTATCCGACAGGGGCAGTCAATGTGCATCTCTCAGAAAAAAAAGATGCCACTTATGAAATCGTTTTTCCTTCGGCATGGGACTATATTCATGAACCTGAGAGCATACCGGAATTTGATTTTCTGGTCTATGGAAGTCTTTCCTGCCGAAATAGCATCTCCTTCGAAACCCTAAGTTCATTATTAGAAACGGAAGCATTCAAAGTCTTTGATGTCAATTTCCGTGCTCCTTTTATTGATCAGTCCGTTATTGAAAAATTACTCATTAAATCAGATCTTGTTAAAATGAATCATGAGGAACTTTTTCAAATTTCGGCCTGGAATGGTTTGGAGTCGGAGGATTTGGAACTTGCTGCAGATCTGGTTTTCAAACACTATTCACTCAACATGCTTTGTGTAACTTTGGGGGCTGAAGGAGCATTTCTGAAGACGGCAGATGAAGAACTTTATCAGAGTGGATTTCCAGTTAAGATTCAGGATACAGTTGGGGCAGGAGATGCTTTTCTTGCCGGATTTATCCATAATTACATGAGAGAAAAGCCATTGAAGGAGGCCCTTGAATATGCCTGCCTTTTGGGAGCCTGGGTGGCATCCCAGAAAGGTGCAAATCCACTGTTTATAGTAGAGAATATTAAGAAATTAAAGCAAGAATTTTAAACCGAATCAATTATGGGCAAACAATTTTTTTTATACAAAAGCGCTGTGGTGGCGTCGCTTGCAGGCTTCCTTTTTGGCTTTGACACCGTGGTGATTTCAGGGGTAGAACAAACCATACAGAAATTGTGGGGACTTGATAGTATGTTGCATGGGCTGGCAATTAGTATGGCGCTTTGGGGTACTGTTTTGGGTTCATTGATTGGGGGCTGGCCGACTGAATATGTTGGCAGGAAAAAGACATTGCTCTGGGTTGGGCTGCTTTACTTTGTTTCGGCAGTAGGCTCGGCATTGGCTCCTGAGGTATATTCGTTTATGTTCTTCCGGTTTATTGGAGGACTCGGGGTAGGCATATCTACCATCGCTGCACCGATGTTCATTTCTGAGATAGCCCCGCCAAAATACCGGGGACGACTCACCGGAATGTTTCAGTTTAATATTGTCTTCGGAATTCTCATTGCTTTTATGTCCAATTCACTTCTGGGCGATATTGGCGAAAATTCATGGCGCTGGATGCTGGGTGTGGAAGCATTTCCAGCCTTAATATTTACCCTCTTGTGTTTCGGTCTGCCCGAAAGTCCACGCTGGCTTATTGTCCGTAAAAATGATCTTGAAGGCGGTTTAGCCGTATTGAAAAAGACAGGCTCTGGTTCTACGGAGGCGGAGCTAAATGTGTTATACAATCAAATTATTGCTTCGGCACATGAAAATCAGCAATCCGGTACATTATTTACCCGGCGTTTACTTAAACCTGTGCTGCTGGCTTTTTTCATTGCCTTTTTTAATCAGCTTTCCGGTATCAATGCTATCCTGTATTTCGCTCCGCGTATTTTTGAAATGGCCGGACTTGAATTACAAGCCGCTCTTTTGCAATCTGTTGGTTTAGGCATCATCAATTTGATTTTTACATTCGTAGGTTTGTGGCTCATTGACAAGCTGGGTCGCAAGAAATTGCTTTACATAGGTTCCTTTGGATATATTGCTTCTCTGGGTCTAACGAGCTGGGCTTTTGCCTCAGGTAATGTAGGCATGGTTCCATTTTACATATTTGCCTTCATTGCTGCCCATGCCATGGGTCAGGGAGCTGTAATCTGGGTGTTCATTAGCGAGATATTTCCAAACAGGCAAAGAGCATTTGGCCAGTCGCTGGGTAGTTTCACGCATTGGTTTTTTGCCGCCTTATTAACCCTACTTTTCCCTCTGATGACAGAAGTATTGGCTCCAGAAATCATCTTTGGTATTTTTTGCGGAATGATGTTTTTGCAATTGCTTTGGGTGTTCTTTTTTGTCCCTGAAACTAAAGGAGTGCCATTAGAAGAAATGGAAGAGCGAATGAAGTTTAATTCGTAGGTTTATTAGGGTGTTGTTGTTTTTTACTGATACGACATCGGCTGGATTCTTCCGGATGATAAAGCTTTAATGACGGATTGAAATTCTGTTGTAGGCCACGAACTAATACTTAGAGCCCGGTTGGCGAAACCGATAAGACACAGCATCTGCTTTTCAAATAACTTGACTAACTCCCTTTAATAATTTTATCGAATTTTATTTTTTATTGCAAATATTTGGATTGTCTACGGGGTGAAGTTCTTTTAATACATAAGATTTTTTATTACACACCTGCATGTACTTTTGTCGTAATAAAATGAATAATTTTTAGAATAATTCTTTTGGAACTTTATTTATACTATTTTAGTTTGATTTGCCTGATCATAAAATTGCGCAACTTATTTCGTTAACCTAAACATTGAATTTTAATTTATAGTGAATCATGAATTTATTAAATAAAGTACTATACACCCTTGCGATACTCGCGTTGCCCTTTGTTTCCTCAGCCCAGAGTACTGAAGATGAATCTCCTGTTGCAAATTGGTAAAACCTCGACTTAAAATCGGATGGTGTTTTTGGAATTAGTACTGAGAAGGCTTATAAGGATATTATTAAGGGAAAGAAATCATCACCCATTGTTGTGGCTGTTATAGATGGTGGAATTGATATTGAACATGAAGATCTGAAAAAGGTTTTATGGGTTAATCAAAAGGAAATTCCGGGTAATGGGATTGATGATGACAAAAATGGTTACGTTGATGATGTGCATGGCTGGAATTTTATTGGTTCTCCTAAAGCCAATATTCATTATGACAATATGGAAGTTATTCGCCTTGTTAATAAACTGGAGCCGAAATATGCCGCAGCATTGAATACTACCCCATTTACTGAGGAAGAGCGAAAAGAATTCCAGACCTATAAAAAGGTTGTTACTGATTATATGGCTAAGCTTCAATCTGCCCAAATGGGACTTCAGAATACAACCATGATCAAGAAATATCTTGATGAGATTACTGCGAAAATAGGAAATGACAATCCAACATCTGATGATTTTGGCAACTACAAAGCCGAAAATGATATAGAATCACAAGTGATTAAGTTTATAAGACCTGAATTAAAGAAAGCTGATTTTAAGAAGTTCTATGAAGAACTTAAGGATGGAATTAAATTTTATGATACTCAGGTTAAATACCAATTGAATGTTGAATTTGATCCAAGAAAGGATTCTGTCGGGGATGATTATGCCAATAGCTATGAACGTTATTATGGAAATAATAATGTCACTGGTCCGGATGCTGAGCATGGCACTCACGTGGCGGGAATTGTTGGGGCAATTCGTAATAACGATCTGGGAATTAAAGGGGTTGCAGACAATGTGAAAATAATGGCAATACGGACTGTGCCTGATGGCGATGAGCGCGATAAGGATGTTGCCAATTCTATTTTGTATGCTGTAGATAATGGAGCGAAAATTCTTAACATGAGCTTCGGAAAGTCATATGCTTGGGATAAAAAGGTAGTAGATGATGCCGTAAAGTACGCAGTTTCTAAAGGGGTGCTTCTTGTACATGCTGCAGGAAATGATGGCAAGAATACTGAGAAGGAAGATAATTTCCCTAATCGGTTATTTACCGACAGTCTTGGTAAAACAATGGGTACTGCTCAGGGCTGGATCGAAGTTGGAGCTTCAGGTTGGAAAAATGATGAAGAATTGGTTGCCTCTTTTTCTAATTATGGTGGTAAAACAGTAGATGTTTTTGCTCCTGGGGTAAAAATTAATTCTACAATGCCCGGTTCAACGTATAAAGAAAATGATGGTACAAGTATGGCAGCGCCGGTAGTAGCAGGTCTTGCTGCATTGATATGGTCACATTATCCAAATTTTACAGCAGTACAGATCAAGGATATTATAATGAATTCTGTTGTTAAAGTGGAGCAAAAGGTAAAGATTAAAGAAGAGGGTGATAATAGAAGAGTTTTACTTAGTGATATCTCTGTTACAGGAGGTATTGTAAATGCTTATAATGCGTTGCAATTAGCCGAACAAACCAATTCAGCTACACGAGCAAAGTCTAAATAGTATACCAGAGGCTTTCTATACTTAGAAAGCCTCTAGTATATTGAATGTTCAAAGCTAATTGGCTCCGTCTACTTTTGCATGCTGAATGGCGTAGTTTCCTACTTTTTTTCCGGCCGCTAGTCCAAATCACAATCTTTTATGTAACGTATTGCACCGTAGATATATTGACATATCTACTACTATCTACTACGTATTTTTATGGCTAGTTTGTCTCGGTGACTTATAAATAATGTAATATTTTGTTCAGAATGGTTAAAAAGACTCCAGCTTAATTAATAAATTCCTTCTTGTTTTAAGATATCAAAAGATATTTGGTGTTAAATTTTAAAATCAAACTTGTAAATTCATTTCAAATTATTCTAATGATGGGTGATTTAAAAAGTAAAGTCGCCGTATCTACCGACTTGAGTATCCCGCCTGTGCGGAACTAATGAATGAAAAATAAACTGATGAAAAATAATCGCAGAGATTTTCTTAAAATAACCGGTATTACCGGATTAGGTTTAACCGGACTTGGTATTATGCCTGCTATTGCCACTGAAAACCATTCTTTGGGCGAAACAGTACAGTCGGCAGAACTACAGGCATATAACCGCTTCCCGCGGATGATGCAGGATTATTTTTTAGATCGCGTTGGCGAATCCCTTGCTAAATCCCGCAAACGCCGTGCGTCCCTGAAAACTAAACAGGATGCAGAAGCTTATGTGAAGGATGTGCGTGCTAAAATTGCCCAATGTTTTGGTCCATGGCCAGAGAAGACGCCCTTGAACGCTCGTATAAGTGGAACGATTGAACGCGATACCTATAAAATTGAGAAAGTAATTTTCGATAGCCGTCCTGGTTTTCCTGTGACAGCCAATCTATACCTACCGAAGGGGAAAAATCGGCCTTTGCCTGCAGTAATTGGTACTTGCGGACATGGTGATCCGGCGAAAGCTACTCCTATCTATCAATCATTTGCCCAGGGACTTGCGCTTCAGGGCTATATAGTATTGATCTTTGACCCAATTGGTCAAGGAGAAAGAGTGCAAATGTTGAGTAAGGATTTAAAACCACTCCATGGAATTGGCGTTCCAGAGCATAATTATACCGGTAAGCAAATGTTGCTGAATGGAGAGCATTTAAGTTCATGGTTTACCTGGGACTGTATCCGCTGTATGGATTATCTGTTAAGCAGACCGGAGGTAGATCCTAAACATATTGGCGTAACCGGAAATTCGGGTGGAGGTACTCAAGCTACCTGGTTTTGCGGGGTTGAATCACGCCTGACCATGGCAGCTCCAAGCTGTTTCGTGGTAGGTTTTGAAACCAATCTGAAGAATGAGCTTCCGGCTGATATTGAGCAATGCCCTCCGGGTGCAATAAGCCTCGGATTGGATCATCTTGATTTTATTGCTGCTATGGCTCCGAAACCGGTTATTTTAATGGGTCAGGAAAAGGATTTCTTTGATGTCAGAGGAACAGATCATGCGGTAAAGGAGCTTAAAAAAATCTATAAATTGCTCGGTGCTGAACAGAATATTCAGTTTTTTGCCGGACCAGAATATCACGGTTTTTCGAAGCATAACCGGGAGGCAATGTATTCCTGGTTTAATAATGTGACCAGGATTTCAGATGCCAAATCGGAACCTGCACTTAGTCTGGAGGAAATTGAATTATTATCCTGCACTCCAAATGGGCAGATAGGCGAAAGTAATCCCCGCACTTTGACGAGCTATACCAGAGAATATTCTCAAAATAATAAATCCCGAAGGGGAACACCAGCTGGAGATGATCTGAAAGTGAAGATTAAAACTGTACTTAAATTGCCGGAGGTTTCTGGTATTCCTGAATATCGGATTTTAAGACCTCTGCCTGGCAGATTATTTCCTAAAAAATTCTCTGCCTGTTATGCGGTTGAAACTGAAGCGGGTATCACAATACCTGTTTATCGCCTTTCGGATACTGAGTTGTTATCCCGTCCGCCGGCAGGGGTTAAACGCGCCATATTGTACGTATCCCATCTTTCAGCAGATGAGGAATTGAGGAAAGAATCATTGATCAAAGATCTGATTAATGCTGAGCCTGAATCTGCTGTGTATGCATGTGATGTGAGAGGCGTTGGGGAGTCGAAACCCAATACCTGTGCGGATGATTTCTTCGGCGCATACGGAAATGATTATTTTTATTCGGCACATAGTATTATGCTAAATTCTACTTATACCGGACAAAAAACATACGATCTCTTGCGAATAATAGACTGGCTTAGATCATGCGGGCATGAAGAGATTCATCTGCTTGCAAAAGGTTGGGGAACTATTCCGGCAACATTTGCTGGAGTACTCTCAAATAAGGTTACGCAGGTGACCCTTAAACACGCCTTAAAAAGCTATTCCGAAATTGCGGAAAATGCAGAGTTCAACTGGCCTTTATCAAGCCTGGTACCGGGAATATTGGAACATTTTGATCTTACAGATTGTTACAGGGATTTAATTTCGAAAAATCTGGTGCAGATTGCTGCAGTAGGAGCAGAAGGATTGTGAGGGAGAATCTTATATTAATTTTAGACTGCTTTAACACTTAATTTTAATTTCTATACTATTAGTAATAACTGATTTAATTTATTCAAAATGCAAAACTGTACTATTCAAACGGAGGGCTTGAGAAAATTATGCAAGCTTCCTGCAAGTGTTTTTCAAATTCTGATCGGAAGTTTTTTTATTCTGACTTTTCTTTATCCTGATCTTTCAAAAGCTCAGGATAAGGTTAAAGGTGGAAAATTTATTGTTGAACCACCAACACTTGAAAACCTAGGATTCGAATGGTATATAGAGGGCGATAAAAACCGTAATGCCACAGTAAAAGTTGAGTATCGGATCGCAGCATCCGCTAAGGAATGGAAAAAGGGAATGCCTCTACTCAGGATTGGGGGCGAACATATTACAAGGGCAGGTATTGATTATACCACTCCCCACATGTTTGCAGGAAGTATTTTGGATCTTATTACCAATACTAAATATGAGGCCCGATTTACATTGGAAGATCCTGATGGGGTTGAAGGGGAAGCTGTTAAGGTAGTTAGTGTTTCTACACGCGCTGAGCCTAAGGCTGCGAGCGGAGGAAGAGTAAGACATGTTTATTCTCAATATTATACAGGTGAAAAATTGGAACCGAATTATCCGGGTTTAGTTTCTGCCTATAACGGTTCAAAAGAAACCAAGGGTGATTGGTATGTAGTTAGTGAAGATAAAGTCCAACCCGGAGATATTATTAAGATTCACGGCGGACTCTATCAGGGAGTTCTTCTCAATTATCCGGATTGGAATAATATTCCATTCGACGGGACTTATTTTTTCACTGCAAAAGGGACTGCAGAGCGCCCAATTGTAATTGAAGCTGCGGGAGATGGTGAGGTTATCTTTGATGGGGCGGGAGCCGCTAACCTGTTTAATGTCATGGCAACCGAACATCATATTTTTCAGGGACTAACTTTCAGGAATGTAGGACGTGTTTTTGACGCGGGTCGTAAGCATTTGGCGGGTGCCAGCGATCTGACCGTTCGCAATTGTCGTTTTGAAGATGTGGGTGAAGGTATCCGGACAGAATATGCCGGTTCAAAGAATTTTCTTATTCAGGATAATGTCATTATTGGCCGCGATGATCGCTACAGGATGTATGGTTGGGCCGCTCACCGTGAAGGTCTGATTCCTTACGGAACACATCTGATGGATTCTTACTATGGAATCATGATTTATGGCCCCGGGCACGTAATTGCTAATAATTCTATTGCCTTCTTTCATGATGCAATTGGTGTGTCCACCTATGGTACCCCCGAGAAAGAGCAGGATTTAAAAGCCGTTTCGATCGATATTTATAACAATGATTTACACCTGATGGTGGATGACTTTATCGAGGCTGATGGTGGTGTTCACAATATTCGTGTCATGCGGAATCGGGGGATAAATGCAGCCGAGAGTGGAATAAGTGCGCAGCCTGTTTTTGGTGGACCTGCTTATTACATCAGAAATGTCATGTATAATATTGGGCAGGGAGGTGCGCTTAAGATTCACGGAGGGGTCCCTGGTCTTATCGCTTATCATAATACCTTTATTGCAGAGAATAACTCCGGAGGCGGACATCCAAATTCGAACTACCGGAATAATTTATTTCTTGGCTCAGATGGGCCATCAATTGTTGCCGCCTTTCCTTACACAACTCCCTACTCTGTAGCAGATTATAATGGTTATCGGCCAAATCGTGGACTTGCAAGTCCTGAAAATCAATATGTTTGGTTATCGCCCAAAGGAGAGCGCTTAGGATTTAAAACATTAAACAGTCTTAACCAGGCAAGTGGTCTTGAAGCTCATGGTATAAGCATTGATTATGATGTTTTTGAGAACCTTCAGCTACCGATTCAGGCAGCAACATCAGACAAACCTAGTCCGGTTTATTTTGGAGTAGATCTTAACTTCAAACTAAATCCCAATGGGAAGGCAGTAGATGCAGGTGTGATTATTCCTAACATAAATGACAACTTCAGACTAAAGGCGCCGGATTTAGGAGCACTAGAAGTGGGAAGTCCTGCTGTGATCTATGGGGCACGCGGACTAAGACAAGATCAGGAGTTCTGGCGATGAGCATGAAGTTTATGGAATGCTTGTTTATTTGAGCGTCATCCAATTACTGTTACATTCAGCAGTAGAATACACCAGGGCATGGAATTTTAATTTGCCTTACTGCAGACAAAGGAAAAGTAAATGACTTCTCCATTTGCAAATTTGTTGTAGATATTCGAGCCTGGAAGACCGACAAAGTCGGCAATGGATTTGCGAAAGGGTTTGATTACCATCTTTCTTAGCAGGTCCTCTTTGTAAGG
>JAURKO010000108.1 GCA_030831705.1 Daejeonella sp.
TATCATGGTACTGTTCGCCATTGTTATGATTCTGGCCTCTGTTAGCATGATCAGCCCTTGTATTGATTGTGATAAAGCAGAAGGTGAACCATTACAATATAACTATCCAATGATTCTTCTTGAAGGTGCTTTGGTTGGTTTACTTACAGGTTTAGTCGGTGCAGGTGGTGGCTTTCTAATTATTCCCGCACTGGTACTTTTAGCCCGTATGCCAATGAAGCTTGCAGTAGGCACTTCCCTATTTATCATCGCTGCAAAATCATTAATTGGTTTTATAGGAGATATTCAAGGTGGTCAATTGATTGACTGGAAATTGCTTGGAACATTTACAGGTCTGGCGGTAGTTGGAATATTCATTGGTATTTACCTGGCCAAAAAAATCAGTGGAGAAAAACTGAAAAAATCCTTTGGCTGGTTCGTTCTGGTAATGGGTATTTACATTTTCGTGAAAGAATTATTCTTCCCATCAGCGGGAGGAGGTCATTAGGATTTTTAACAATTCTGCACAAATGAATGAGGATCTTAATCTTGACCAGAACTTTTGGAATGAACGTTATCTTTTAAATGAGACCGGATGGGATCTGGCACAGGTTTCGCCGCCATTAAAAGCCTATATAGATCAGCTGACAAACAAAAATCTGCGAATTCTCATTCCGGGATGCGGTAACTCATATGAAGCAGAATACCTACTGCAAAATGGATTTACTGACATCACCATCATTGATATTGCTCCTGCCCTTGTCAATAGATTAAAATCTAAATTTCAATCAAACCGGAATGTTGAAATAGTTTTGGGAAATTTCTTTACTCATAAGGCTGAGTATGATCTGGTATTGGAGCAAACCTTTTTTTGTGCAATTAATCCAGAACTTCGTAAAAGTTATGTAGAAGCCATGGCAGGTCTTCTTGCTGTAGGCGGAAAACTTGCTGGAGTGTTATTTAATAAAGAATTTGAAACGCTAGGTCCTCCATTTGGAGGAAAGTCTACTGAATACCAAACGCTGTTCAAAGATGCATTTAATTTCAAAACTTTTGAGCAATGCAATAATTCTTTTCACAAGCGTGCAGATTCAGAATTATTTGTAATTCTGGAGAAAAAATAATTCCAATTTCTTTTGTTGATTGTAACCAATGTTACAGTATCGGCAATAAATATTAACGATTTTTGTCTTATAAAATTTAATAATATGAATGTAGAGCAAATTTATACCGGATGTTTGGCACAGGGTGCGTATTACATCACCAGCAATGGCGAAGCTGCAATTATAGACCCACTTCGTGAAGTGGCACCTTATCTTGGGAGACTTAGCAAAGATGGGGTTAAACTTAAATACATTTTTGAAACTCATTTTCATGCTGATTTTGTTAGCGGTCACGTTGATCTGAGTAGGAAAACTGGAGCTCCGATTGTATATGGTCCGAATGCCACTTGTGAGTTTGAGTGTATTTCTGCAATCGACGGACAGGAATTTAAGGTAGGTAATATTACCATTAAGGTTTTACATACTCCCGGACATACCATGGAGAGCACAACCTTTTTGTTGAAAGATGAAAATGGAAAAGACTATTGTATTTTTAGTGGCGATACTTTGTTTTTGGGTGATGTAGGTCGTCCTGATCTTGCACAAAAGGCCGCACATATGACACAAGATGAACTGGCCGGATTGCTATATGATAGTCTCAATAACAAAATAATGCCCTTGGCAGATGATGTTATTGTCTATCCTGCCCATGGTGCAGGCAGTGCTTGCGGTAAAAATATGATGAAAGAAACCGTAGATACTTTGGGTAACCAGAAGAAGGTGAATTACGCATTGAACCAGCCGGATAAAGAATCTTTTATAAAAGCGGTAACGGAAGGTCTTCTTCCCCCTCCTGCTTATTTTGGTTTGAATGTTGCCATGAATAAAAAGGGATACGAGAGCTTTGACACCGTGTTAAACAATGGTATGAGAGGTCTGAATGCTGATGAGTTTGAAGTAGCAGCCGAAAACACAGATGCCCTGATTCTGGATACCAGAGATAATACATTATTCTACAAAGGATTTATACCTCAGTCGGTCAACATCGGACTAGCTGGTGATTTTGCACCATGGGTAGGAGCTTTGATTGCTGATGTTAAACAAGGTATTTTATTGGTTACTGATGAAGGGAAAGAGGAAGAAGCAGTCACCCGTTTGAGCCGTGTGGGATTTGACAATATTATTGGACACTTGAAAGGTGGATTTAAAGCTTGGTTAGATTCAGGAAAGGAAGCTGATGTGGTTGATCGTATCACTGCTGATCAGTTTGCGAATGAATTCAGACTTGAAAATGACATGGTACTTGATGTCCGCAGAGAAAGTGAATATGCCGCAGAACATGTCGATAATGCTTACAACAGGCCATTAGCTTACATAAATGACTGGATAAAGGATGTAGATCCAAAAAAGCATTTTTTCTTACACTGCGCCGGGGGTTACCGCAGTATGATGGCAGCTTCTATTCTTCAGGCGAGAGGTTACAGAAACTTCACGGAAATTGCCGGTGGATTTGGAGCGATCA
>JAURKO010000019.1 GCA_030831705.1 Daejeonella sp.
TGTAACTGCCAAACGCCCGGTTTTAGCATTCAAATTCAGATTACCACTATTCTGACGTATTCCAACACCCCCATTTACTGAACCACTTACACCTGCGAGATTACTCTTTTTGGTAATGATATTTATAATTCCTGAAGTACCTTCTGCATCGTACTTAGCTGAAGGAGAAGTTATTACCTCAACATTCTTAATCTGGTCAGCCGGAATAGCTCTTAATGCATCTGCCATATTATTAGCCATAGAACCCGATGGTTTCCCATTTATGAGTACCCTAACATTCTGACTACCTCTAAGGGATACATTTCCTTCAAAATCTACAGAGAGCAATGGCACTTTTCGAAGCACGTCGGTTGCATTTCCGCCGGCAATAGCAATATCCTGTTCTGCATTATAAACAAGCTTATCAATCTTATTTTCAATGATTGGAGTATTTCCGGTAACGACTACCTCAGCAAGCGAATTTTGATTTGGAGAAAGATAAATCTTACCGAGATTCAGGTCCGGTTTAGCCAGAGTAGTTTTTACAGAATCGATAATTTTGGTCTGATAACCCAGAAAAGCGATGGTTAGTCGATATATTCCGGCAGATATATTTTCAATTTTAAAGGATCCTTTCTCATCTGTCAAGGCACCATTAGTTGTTTTTGTTGATCCTGCACGTCCCAAAGAAACTGTAGCATAATCTATTGGAGTTCGAGTCACTGAGTCGAGAATAATTCCCGAGATTTTGCCTGTAACTGCAGGAGTAGCAGCTGCTCCTCCCATTCCCTGAGCATGAACAAATGCAGTAGCAAAAAGTAAAAACAAGATCGTAAGTAAACGTTTCATTAAATTGGTTTTGAAATTAGGCGCGAAAATACACTTAATGTTACAAGAAAATGAGCGCTACTTGTTGAGATTTGGTAATATCTGAGATACAAAGTATTACATATCGTATATCATACACAAATACGCTGTTTCATGGCTTGGTTAGCAGGAAAAAATTATAGTTTATTTATTGACAAATGCCTGTCATTAACCAGTGCTAAACAACAAGGTTAATTATCTTTCCTTTTACGAAAATCACTTTCTTTGCTGTTTTTCCATCAAGATATTTTTTCAGATCTTCATTTGCGAGAATAATTTCCTCAACTTCAGCCTGCGTAAGACTAAGGGATATATTCAGATTCATACGTGTTTTACCATTCACAGATACCGGATAGGAAAATTCGTTCTCAATAAGGTATTCAGGATTAAACGCAGGATAACTTGCAATAGATAATTGACCTGCATTATTTCCTAATAAGTTCCATAATTCTTCAGTGATATGAGGTGCATAAGGTGTGAGTACTATAACCAGATCCTGAAGAATCTTTCTTTTATTACATTTCAGATCGCTAAGCTCATTTACACAAATCATGAAACTGGAGACGGAAGTATTAAACGAAAAACGTTCAATGTCTTCCTCAACTTTGCGAATGATCTTGTGAAGTGCTTTGAATTCTGCTTTTGAGGGTTCCTCATCTGAAACATTGAAATTAAACTCATCATCATGGAAAAGTTTCCAGAACTTTCGAAGAAATTTAAAAACACCTTCAATTCCGTTTGTATTCCATGGCTTACTTTGTTCCAAAGGACCTAGGAACATTTCATACATCCGAAGAGTATCAGCACCATATCGTTCAATAATATCATCCGGACTAACCACATTGAACTTGGATTTTGACATTTTTTCCACCTCAACTCCGCAGATATATTTTCCATTTTCCAGAATGAATTCTGCATTTTTAAACTCAGGCCTGAATGCTTTAAACTTTTCAAGATCCAGAATCTCATTGTTCACTATGTTTACATCTACATGAAGAGCCGATGAGGTAAACTGCGATTTTAATCCATTTGAAACGAATTTATTTGTTCCACGACCCTCATCATCAATAATCCGGTAAACAAAATTGGATCTTCCCTGAATCATTCCCTGGTTGATCAGCTTTTTGAATGGTTCTTCTTCAACAACGTAGCCTAAGTCTTTTAAAAACTTATTCCAGAAGCGACTGTAAAGTAAATGTCCGGTAGCATGTTCTGAACCGCCGATGTACAAATCTACATCCTTCCAGTAAGCGATTGCATCTGCAGGAGCAAATGAATCCTGATTACGATCATCCTGTGAAGCCATGTAACGATACCAATACCAACTTGAACCAGCCCAACCGGGCATAGTGCTCAACTCATACTCAAGTTCATTCCTGTATTTCCAGTTTTCTGCCCTACCTAACGGTGGCTCGCCACTTTCAGTTGGCAGATATTTATCAACTTCCGGCAAAACAAGTGGAAGCTCGCTACTTTCGATCAGATGAGGAATACCCTCTTTGAAATAAACAGGTACAGGCTCACCCCAATAACGCTGTCTGCCAAAAATCGCATCGCGTAGCCGGTAATTCACTTTGGCTTTACCTGATCCTAATTCTTCAAGCTTTGCAATAAGAGTCCTTGTTGCTTCCTTGTAATTCAATCCATTAATTATTCCTGAATTAATGTAAAGACCCTCCTTCGTCGGATCAGCTTCCTTATCAAGATTATTCTGGGCATCAGATATTGCAACGATCGGCAATCCGAATTTAGTTGCAAACAGCCAGTCGCGCTGATCACCTGATGGTACCGCCATCACTGCTCCAGTTCCATAACCTGCCAATACATAGTCAGCAATCCAAATTGGAACGGGCTCATTCGTTATTGGATGTTTCGCATAGCTCCCTGTAAAAGCGCCGGATACAGTTTTTGTATCGGCCATACGGTCAAGCTCAGTTTTCTTTTTAGTCTGATCGATATAATTTAAAATCTCTTGTTCCTGTTCAGCAGTGGTTAATCCTGCCACATATTCATGTTCAGGCGCAAGTACGAGAAAGGTTGCTCCATAAATGGTGTCAACACGGGTTGTGAAGACTTCTATATAAGACTCACCCTGGCCCTCTTCAGATGTCAAGCCAAACCTAACCAAAGCACCCACACTCTTCCCAATCCAGTTACGTTGCATTTCTTTCAATGGATCCGGCCAGTCAATTCCATCCAGGCCCTGAAGCAAGCGATCGGCATAAGCAGTGATACGCATACTCCACTGCATCATTTTCTTTTGCTCAACAGGGTGTCCACCACGCTCAGAATAGCCATCCTTAACCTCATCATTAGCTAAAACAGTCCCTAATGCAGGGCACCAGTTTACAGTACTTTCACGTAGATAGGTCAGTCTGTATTTGAGCAACTCCGATTGCTTTTCAGAATCAGGTAATCTATTCCATTCTCCAGCAGAAAAACTGCGGGCATCGTCATCACATACTGCCTTTAAACCGCTAGTGCCTGAATTTTCAAATTTGCGAATCAAGCTTTCAATGCTTTCTGCCTTATCGCTTTCATGGTTATACCATGAATTAAAGAGCTGCATAAAAATCCACTGGGTCCACTTGTAATAATCCGGGTCGCTGGTACGAACCTCCCGACTCCAGTCAAATGAAAATCCGAGATTATCCAGTTGTTCGCGATAGCGATTTATATTGGTTTCTGTTGTGATAGCAGGATGTTGACCCGTTTGAATGGCATATTGCTCTGCAGGCAATCCAAATGAATCATAGCCCATCGGGTGCAATACATTAAATCCTTTTAATCGCTTATATCTAGCAAAAATATCAGATGCTATGTATCCAAGAGGGTGCCCGACATGCAATCCTGCACCCGATGGGTATGGAAACATGTCCAAAACATAATATTTTGGTTTTTTAGAACTATTATCGACTTTAAAAGTCTGATTGTCGGCCCAAAATTTTTGCCACCTCTTCTCTATATCTCTGAATTGATAATCCATTGTAAAACTGATAATCTGCGAAAATACTAAAATCTACGATTTTTTGAATCAGAAGCTGAGTTTAAAACCTGAATCAACCCACATTAAAGCACAAAGATAGAATTTTAACAAAGTTTAACTTTAATTAAGTCATTTCGACGCTTAATATTTAGGTTTATGAACTGAATTCTTTATTTTCGCACTAAATCATTTGAGACATGGAAGAATTTGAAACAAGTACATCATCCGGAAAAACTAAAACAATTTATGTTTCTACTGTGATTAGTATTGCTTTAGTTCTGTTGATGACAGGATTACTTGGCCTTATCCTGGTTCATGCCAAAAACCTTTCAATTTATGTCAAAGAGAATATAGTTCTTAATATTATTGTTAATGATGGTGCAAAAGAAGTGGATATTAACACTTTACAAAAACAACTAGACACTAACCCCTATGTTTTAAAAACACAATATGTGAGCAAAGAACTTGCTGCCAGAAATTTAACAAAAGATCTTGGCGAAGATTTTGTTGACTTTCTTGGCTATAACCCACTACTATCCTCTATTGATCTTTACATGAAGGCCGATTATGCCAATAATGAAAGTATTGAAGCCTTTACCTCTCAATTGAGTAAGAATCCATTGGTAAAAGAAGTGATTTATCAGAAGTCGCTAATAGATATGGTAAACCAAAATATCAGGGGAATTGGCCTAGTTATTCTTGCCTTTGCAACGATTTTAATGATCATAGCTGTCGCGTTAATTAATAATACCATACGCCTTGCCATCTATTCACAGCGATTCCTTATCAAAAGCATGCAACTAGTTGGAGCAACACAAAACTTTATCCGTAAACCATTTTTGACTTATGGTATACTTCACGGTTTATTCGCAGGACTTATAGCTGTCATTTTTTTATTGATTACACTATATCTGGCACAACAACAAGTTCCGGAGATGATTATTCTACGTAATTGGTTTGAATTCGGAATGGTATTTCTGGCTGTTGTTGGGATTGGTGTTTTGATATCAGGACTCAGTACTTATTTTGCGGTCAGCAAGTTTCTTCGTTTAAAAATTTACGACCTTTATAAATAATGGCACA
>JAURKO010000109.1 GCA_030831705.1 Daejeonella sp.
CAAAGCCCTCCTTGTGGATTTCCGCCGAAATTGATAGGAAACGTGGTTGTGCCATTTACTCGGCCGCTAACGGGAGCAGTGCGATCGTTTCTTCCATTGAAGGTGTACTCAATATACCACGACCAATTCATGTAGATAGCTGTATATCCTGGCTTCAGGTTGAGCGTCATTGTTGTATCGGGAATACGGCCGTCAATGCCCACCCGCTGTAGTACGACATCCGGAAGCGGGCCTGTCAAATAGCATTCATTTTCCACCAGCATCGTGTCAGGGACGTCAACGATGTCACGAAACCTAATTTCTTTTTCTTGTATCATAACTTGAAGTTTTAAATTGTGCGTAACGATAAGTGTTGGTTTTAAAGCGTAATATTGCCCACCTACACCGAAATAAATAAAAGGAATAATCTTTGACTACCAACATAAGTAACTATTATTTTATATTAGATAAATATCAAAACTAGAATTACATCACTACAAATTCCAATAAATACATTGTTTCTTTTCGGATTTATATGGTATCTTAGTCATTGGCTATAACGTTTTGCAGCTACAAGAAGTTGGCGATCTCGAAGCACTAAACTATCTGCCAGCAATGAACTTGATACGAAGCACAAAGCTTTATTTAACCACTGAACCGCCAATTTCTTGTAGTTGCTGTTATAGCCAGTGCATTTTGTGTCAATTATTATTGTCTCTTTCCTAAGTTATTTTAGATAACGATTTATAAAATTTAATTTGGTTGTGAGGTATTCCTGCAAGCGCTAAACCGTAATTGTCAAATGTCTCTAATGCCATTACACCTGACTTAGCAATATATTTGTTCTCTTTTCTCAATGCTGCATGAACAGGCGTGTTGTTGTTAAATGAAACGACAATTTCAGATTCATTTTCTTCACATTCCAAATATTCGTCTTTTAATATTTGTGTTGGGTCAGGAATACGAAATTGTGATTCCGCAAAACAAAAGCCAAAACAATTATAATGAGGTATGAATTCATCATGTCTTAGATTTAAATGATCCAATAATTTTGTAAATGGATATTGTCCAAATAACAATTTCGATTCGCCTTGAATTGGAGTAAGATCCAAATCAAAAGCGTCCTTAATGATAGACATAGTTATCACAGGGTTTCCCTTGTCAGTATACATTGTCCCAATTCTATAATGTGAAATATGAACTAACTGTTGATTAACTGGTAATTTTATATTAAAATGACACGGTTCAACAAGATGGGTCACAGCTGAAGATGGTGTAAATTCTAATTTGCTGTCTTTGTATTGCATTTGAAGTTTATTTGGTCTTGCATTGGCTATAACTCCTTTATACCCGTAACAAACTTTCCCTTATCCACCCAATTACAGCGGTATTGGCGAAATTTTGTTTCGTTTTAAGTATAGTTCAATATACCGTTTTTATTCCTATAAATCATCGAAGGGACTTTTAATTTGTTGTAAGCTTTTTGTACTAACATGAGTGTATATTTCGGTTGTTTTGCTGCTATTGTGTCCTAATAACTCTTGTATATAGCGCAAATCGGTACCGCTTTCTAATAAATGAGTGGCATAGCTATGTCTGAGCCAGTGCAAGGTGACTGGTTTTGTAATACCGACTTTTTTTATTGCTTGTTTTAATATTAGTTGTAAGCTTCGGGCATCATAAGGCATACCGGTTGTTTGTCCCTCAAATAAATAGATTTGTGGTTTGTACATTTTATAATATTCCCGGAGCATTTCTAATATTTTGGGACTCAAGGGTACAATCCTGTCTTTTTTACCTTTTGCGTTTTTTAGTAGCACAATGTTTCTTTTTGAATCTATGTGAACAGGTTTTAGAGCTAATAATTCGCCACAGCGTAACCCACAACTGTAGATCAGTGAAAGCATTGTTTTGTGTTTTAGATTTCTATGTGCTTCTAAAATAGCTTTTACTTCTTCCTTGCTTAACACGTTAGGCAATACCTTTTCGCGTTTTGGTCTGTGTATTTTAGCTATTTCAATGGTGGAGTCTTTTATAATTCTAAAAAATAATTTAATGGCATTCACTACTTGGTTTTGGTAGGACGAAGAAAGATTGTTTTTTAAAATGTATTCGTTGTTATATCCTATAACATCATCATTATTGATGTCTTTAATTGCTTTTGTATTGCAAAAAATCAAAAATGATTTTAAAGCTTCGCTATAAGTTTTAAGCGTGCTTTCGCTGTAGCGTTTTGATCGTAGCCAATGCTTGAATTTTTCTATTTGAACAATTCCTTCTTCAGATAGTAGGTTATTGGAGCTAGGGGCTAATTTAAAGCGCTTTCTATTTTCTTCAGTATCAGGGAGATGCCAAACTTTGTTTTGCTGACTCCATTGGGCGCCTTCAATTGTTTTTATTCGGCTAATTAGTTCTTTGCTATTTTCAAAATATACCGCAATTCTATCAACGCTATTATCCTTGATCTGCTTGGCTTGCCATTTTTTAGTATTCATTGTTTTTCAATTTTTTTCACTAGGAGTATTTCATTATCAGCTAAGAATAGGAAACCATATTCATAACAGAAAAAATAGGTGTTCCCATTTTGGGTTTGGTGTAGATGGGTATGGTAATCGGGGTTAAAACCATGCTTGAGCAAATCATCTTTTTTGATGATGACTTTTTGTTTCAGACAAATTTTGGATAGGATGGCATGGTTTTTCCGGAGGATTGAATTTACAGGCCGCATACTTGAGTAAATTCCGGCTTTCATTCGGTTATTGAAATTACTGCGGCATTGATCATCGCAGAATTTTTTATCACTACGACCGCGTAGGGTCGCTCCGCAATCTGAACATTCACGTTTCATGGGCTGTTGAATTATGAAATCAATGTACCAGCAAAACAGTAAAATCGATTATAAACGTATATATCTGTTTAGTGTACGGTAGATTAAGGAGTTTGTCCTCAACTTTATTCTGTTCTTGCCGGGTGGCAGGTATTTTTAATCATAATAAATTGAGAAATGAGCAATTTAAGAAACAGTGTGCGTCTGATGGGATTTTTAGGAAATGATCCGGAAGTAAAATCCATCGGCGAGAAAAAGAAAGTGGCCAGGGTATCTATCGCCACAAACGACTCTTATAAAAACGATAAGGGAGAAAAAATTGAGGAAACGCAATGGCATAATCTGGTATTGTGGGATCGGCTAGCTAATCTGGCAGAAAGCTATTTGCACAAAGGTTCGGAAGTTAGCATAGAAGGTAAACTCAGCAGCCGTTCTTATACGGACAAGGAAGGTACCAAGCGTTATATTACCGAGGTTGTTGTGCATGATGTGCAGATGTTGGGGAAAAAGGGAGCTACAGCTGACGAGTAGATGCCTCCTGCTTTGGGATGATAGTACGGAAGGGATGACACTATGTTCGAGATGACAGCAAGGGCGGTATTATGGATGTCTTTCTACTACCTGTTGAGTCAAATGATGCTAAATTTATCCTTCTGCGTAAGGATCTAGGGGCCATTGAGGCCTGTATAGTATTAGGGTATTCGTCATCCGGTTAATTCGGAAAATGAACTGCTGGGTAAAAAAGTCGGGAGCGGGGGATTGGGGCTCTTGCTTCTGGCTTCCAGCTTTTAGTTTTCTGCTTTGAGCTTTCTGCTTTTAGCTTTTAGCTTTCTGCTTTGAGCTTTAAGCTTTGAGCTTTCTGCTTTCTGCTTTTAGCTTTCAACTTTCTGCTTTTAGCTTTCAACTTTCTGCTTTTAGCTTTCTGCTTTTAGCTTTCTGCTTTTAGCTTCAATCAAAATCCCCCCTTTCATAAACCCCTGGCCTTGCATGGTCGCCTTCTTTGAAGCTTAAATTCACTTTACTTATTCCCTTTAGTTCGGTCAGCGAAAAAGTAAGCTCAGCGAGGTAAGCACGAGCTCCTAACGTGCCAGATTCACGGGTAAGATAATCGGCCTCCTCAATTTTAAGGAAAATGATATCGCCTTCCTGCTTAATCCATTCCAGCTTAATTTGAGGGTATTTGTAATTCAAAGCATCAATTAGATCAAGATAATTCAAATTAGTCATGTTAGCAGCAGGATTTCGATTGATTTCCATCATGCGCGTACTGTCATTGAGGCTTGCTTCCCAGGGAACTACAAGTGTTTTGCCTTGGTCGGCTTTTGCTGCAGAATCTACAGCCATTGCTTCCACTGATTTTTTTGATGAATCGCTCTGGCAGGATGTTAACAACAACACTACAATGAATGAGATATAAATTTCTGTTTTCATTTTCGGTAATTTAAGGTGTGCTATGTGCTACAGGTATGATCTTTCCGTTAAAAAATTTATGCCCGCTCAAGGCAAAATCTGCAATGTATTTACCCATTTCGAAGGCCATCACAGGCGACTGATAATCAGGGAATGCTTTTTCTAGCATTTCGGTTTGTACAGAGCCTAGCGCCAGACAGTTGACTGCAATCTCTTGTTCAGCAAGTTCTGCAGCAAGACATTCGGTAAGCGTGTGTAAGGCGGCTTTACTTGCCGAATAGGCTGATAGGCCTGAGAATTTTTGACTTCCCTGAAATCCGCCCATACTACCGATGTTTACAATATGACTTTTTTTAGTCATCAGCGGCACAATACTTTGTATCATGTTAACATGCCCCAAGAGGTTGTTCTGCAACATTTCTACAAAATCATGCTGGGAAAGCTCCATAAAAGGCTTATTAATAAGTGATCCAGCATTATTAATCAAGACATCTACAGATCCCATCTTCTCTTTAACGAAAGGAATCAGGGCATTTTCATAATCATCATACACTAAATCAAATTTAGCAGTGTAAAGCATACAGCCGGGGTTCAGGGCTAAAGCAATCTCCTGTAATTTGTATAATTTATCTTCTGATCTTGCCAACGCAATTACTTTGTGATTGCCGCTTCCAATTAGTTCGAGAACAGCCTCAAATCCTACACCACTACTGGCACCGCTAATAATAATATTCATACATTTTTTTTAGTTAATACCCGACATCTTATGAGCTTTACTGATAAGATAAAAGCCATTTTGGATGAGTTTTTTTAATTCTGGTTCATTAGAAGCTTTCATCTCCAAATGTATCCTGATTTCCTGAGCTAAATCCCTAAATATACTTTCAAGTTCTAATATCTCTAAAATTTCCATAGCACAGAGCCAGTCATCCCGGAAATCTTTTTTTAAGGTTGTCCATATAGCTGTTAAACGATCGAATTCCTGTTGTGTTTCACGGCAAAAACGTACTTGGCTGAACAAGTCGTGGTAGCGCTTTTGATGTTCCGTGTATTCCGGTTGAAAAGTTGCAGTTTTGGCTTTAGGTTGAATTTCTTCAAAAGCATCTTTATCTGCTGCTCCACTGTAAACCGAAACAATTTTCTCTCCAACGGCCATGTCGTATACTCCCCAGGATGGTTCGAAATAAACATGTTGCTGTTCATCTTTTAATGTACAGTCAGTAAAACTGATCATAATCAGTTTAGAATTACGTTTCAATGTTGAACTGACTATGCCTTTCAGATTTAAACCTCCAATGAAGTTTAACTCAGTCCACTTTCCACAAACAATCCCCAATTTTTCAAGTTCCTCTTCGTTTGCATCCTCAAGAGCCTTGTCAAAGTTTTTTAAACGACCTACAGGAGAAGAGAAACCATCGCTGTGCGTTGATTTGCCATGAGCTTCGAGTTGCTTATGCTCAAAAGATAAGGCGGTGCTTCCACTTGTTTTCAGGAACAATAATTCATCATTTTTATCCATGCGCAGATCAGAAAAAATTCCACTGACCTGCAATCCCGAGCTGTAAACTGCTGTACAGGTATTTTTGCAGTCAATAGCTTTTAAGATGCTCTCGGATCCACCTTTTCTGAAGGCCATCGTATTTGCAAAATGCTCCAGAACCTCTGTCAGATATTTGAAATCGGGCGTTACAAATAATTGAGGCTGTGGTTTAGTCATATCAAACGGGAAATTGATAGCATCTGCGGTGTACCGGTATTTTTTAACTGAAGGATCCATGCAGCTCTTACTCTCTCCAATAGAAGAGAGGAGTCTGGCCCCATAGATTTTGGGATTCTCGAGACTTCCAATCATACCGTATTCTACTGTCCACCAATGTAGCCTACTCAGTAATGCCATTTCTGAAGGTTCCCCGAGGTTTTTCTGACAAAACAAGACTCGCTTTTCGGCATTTTTCAAAGTCAATGGTTCAGGCGCGGGCATTTCTTTTAAAATAGACAGCTCCCGGATCGCTTCATAAAGTTCAAAATCTTTGGAGGAATACATTGCTTTTGCACCAATCGAACCCAAATAGCTCAGGTATTGGTGATAATCGGGATCGGCTATGATTGAAGCATGCCCGGCCGATTCATGGATAATATCCGGACCTGGTGTGTATTCAATATGATGTAACTGCCTGATATTAAAAGCAATAACCAATACTTTGCAGGATTGATATTCCATAAAAGCAGCCGGTGGAATGAAGCCATCTACCGTTACAGCACCCCATCCAATCTTTTGGAGTGCATCATTCATTTCCTGAAGGTCAGGTATTTTCTCAATGCTCAATCCGGCTGCATTAAGTCCGGTTATATAGGGATAGTAGGCAATATCCTTTAAAAAATGATAATTCTGATGCATAACGAAGCGCCATACTGCCTGGTCAACAGCTGTGTAGTGCTCGTAGTGTTGTTCAACAATAAATTGCTTCAGATGCTCAGGTAGTTTTTTTACCTGAGGATTATTAAAATCATTGAAGTTACTCATCATTGGTTAGGGGGGCAAATGTTTTAAAGTTATCAATTTTTTTGAAGCCTTCTTCCACTCATAGCTTGATTTTTGTAAGAATGAACAGGGTATTTTTGTACTTTTGCTTTGATAATGAGAACAAAAAAGCGAATTCTGATTACGGGTGCTGCGGGTTTTATTGGGAGTAATCTGATTAACAGATTGCTGCAAAGCGGTATTTATCAGCTTGTGGGATTGGATAATTTCGATAATTTCTACAGCAGGCAACAGAAAGAAAAGAATTTAGCTCCATTTATTTCTCATCCTGATTTTCATTTTTTTGAGGGCGATATCTGCAATATGGATGATCTGCTGGCTTTAGGTGATTTTGATGTGATTATCCATCTTGCAGCTAAAGCAGGAGTGAGGCCAAGTATCCTGAACCCGATTTTATATCAGCAGGTGAATGTTGACGGCACTCAAAATCTACTGGAGTTTGCCCGACAAAAGAACATCAAGCAATTTGTGTTTGCTTCATCAAGTAGCGTTTATGGTATCAATGAGAATATTCCATGGAACGAGGATGAAAAGCTGAAACCCATCAGTCCATATGCTTCAACTAAATTATCCTGTGAAATGCTGGGCCATGTGTACAGTCATTTATATGGAATCCGTTTTCTAGCGCTTCGTTTTTTCACAGTTTATGGTCCGGCACAACGACCAGATTTGGCTATTCATAAATTTTTTAAAGCTATTTCTGAAGGTAATCCAATTCCTGTGTTTGGGGATGGCTCAAGCAGCAGGGATTATACTTTTGTTGAAGACACGATACAGGGAATTGAGGCTGCCATAACCTATGATCAGTCTGATTTTGAGATTATTAATCTTGGAAATCATCAGACGGTAACCTTGTCTGAACTGATTACCGCCATTGAAAAGATCAGCGGAAAAAAGGCCATGATCGATCGGCAGCCTGAGCAGGCTGGTGACGTTCCCAAAACCTATGCGGATATTAGCAAGGCAAAGAGATTATTGAACTATCAGCCTGATACAAGTCTTGAAAAGGGTTTAATCTCATTCTATGAATGGTATCTCACAAATCAAATTAAGTGATGAGCCCAACTTAATAGGCCAAAGCCAGAAAGAATAACTAGGTATGAAATCTCCCATATCAAATCTCCCATCTCCCTTCTCAATCTCCTAGTTCAAATCAATTTTATTCACACCGATTTTCTGAGGATTGAACACGAAATAGATTCCACTGAACGAGAGTAATGCAGATATGCAATAAAATAAAAGGCTGATAATGACCGCCAGATGCTGATCCATTTCAAAATATTGAGCGCCATAAACAAATACCAATTCCCTCGCACCTAGTCCGCCAACAGTAAATGGAAAAATAGCCACCAGTGAGGAAACCAGGAACATAAACAGGTATGGTGAGAATTTTCCTTCAAAATTCAAGGCGTACAAGATTAGGATAACTGAGATAACCTGCATGGATTGTACCATTAGCGCTTTTATATGCGACAGCACAAAATACGTACTGTAATCACCAAAAAATTTTCTCATGATCACATAGTAGGCAATCGTTCCAATTGCTACCACCAGTACTGGAACCCAGTTTGGTACACCCAAGTATGGGATAAATATGACTAATGTTGCATTAATTAGTCCCAGTGCCCATAGCCCACTCAGTCTGTCGAAAAATATTGCCTGAAGTAATCTTCGTCCTTTGATCTCGAATTTTTTCCTGAGTAGAAATATTTTATAGCCATCTCCTCCAATCCCTCCGGGAAGAAAAAGGTTGTAGAACATGCCAAGTAAATAGATTTTGAAGTTGTAGGTTTCCGAAATCTTCAGTCCGATGCCCTTAAAAAATGTATTCAAACGTGATGAAGAGATCAACTGGGAAATGACAAACGAAATAAAAGCTAAAAATAAAAATATAGGGTTAGATTTCTCAAAGGCATCTTTAAGATCGTTGAATTCAACTTTTCTTGACACCAGATATAAAGAAAGCCCCGTTATTGAAATTTTTAACAGGGTCTTAAGGATGTTCCAGATCTTCTTTTTTTCCATTGAAAATTCGTCTTACCTGGTATGTTTTTCTGTTGGTGCCTTCAAAATAGGTGCGCACATTAATTTCTGCTAAAATACCGAATGTAATCAGTTGAATACCACCCAATAAAAAAATCAGGCCTAAAATCAGAATGGGTTTACCCCAAATATCCTGACCCATCAGTTTCAGAACAAGGAGATAGGTATTAATTAAAATTCCGAGTCCCAGTGAAATGAATCCTAAGCTACCAAATAGGTGCATTGGTTTTTGAATGTATTTCCGGAAGAAGACCATTGTAATCAAGTCGGCCATCACTTTGAAAGTACGATTGAGCCCGTATTTGGATGTTCCATGAATGCGTGCATGATGCTTCACATCAACCTGTGTGATACTTGCTCCCTGTAATTTGGCAAGCACAGGAATAAAACGGTGTAATTCCCCATAAATACCTAAATCTTCGGCAATTTCGCGCTTGAATACCTTTAAGGTACAACCATAATCCTTGATGTAAACCCCTGTCATTCTGCGGATTATCGCATTAGCAATTTTGGAGGGAATCTTACGCAGAAAAACTCCATCCTGCCGGTTCGCTCTATTTCCTGCAACAACATCCCAGTCTTCATCTTTCATTTTTTGAAGCATAAAGGGGATATCAGTAGGGTCATTTTGAAGATCACCATCAATTAAAGCAATATAAATTCCTTCCGAATGATCAATGCCAGCTGTCATGGCAGTGCTTTGTCCGTAGTTTTTTCTTAATTCAATTAGTTTGATCCGGTCATCTGCGTGCTCCCGAATTTGTTTTTGAGTCCCATCATTTGAGCCATCATCAACAAAAATCACTTCGTAATCAATTTCGTTCAATGCATTTTGTAGTGCACCAATTAGCGGTACGATATTATCATGTTCGTTTAGAACGGTGATCACAACAGATAGTTCTCTCATTTTACCTGGTAGAGTTTGAGGTTTCGGTATGTTTTTATCAATGTTGCTTTTTGATTGTCCAAATCCCTGTCAAAGGTAAAATAATAACCTGGCTTACTAAGCGATTCAGTAAATTTCACCTGCTGCATCCGGCTGCGCTGAATGTAAAATATAAGTTTGTGATGATATGGAATATCCAGCTCTTTGGGATGATACTGATAGAGGTAAAATTCCTGATTTTTGGAAATATCCCCCATTTCAATTGCAGCATTGATAAATTGACGATCATCTAGGCGTTCAAACCGTTGCGGAATTACAAACCAGCTGAATGCAAATCTGACTACGATCAATAGGGCAATGAATGCGAATATTTTTTCACTTTTTAATCTGTAAATGCTGTAAGATATCAATGCTCCGGCACTAGTTAATCCAAGCACCTTGGGTAGGAGTAAGGGAACATAATTCTGAAGATCGAAAAATAGAGCCCCCGGAATGCTTAATGTTACAATTACTGCCAGCAACAGAATTATTTTGTTAAAAATGACATTAAGTACAGGTAATTTTTCGCGAAAGCTAAAATAAGCATGGCTCCAGATAATGAATAGAAGCGGGTAAAGCATTAACAAATATCTGGGTCTGGTTTGTGGCGATAACCAATAAACCCAAATGTTTGCAAGGAAAACGATGGTTATAAACGTTAAAAAGGGATTGTTCTTGATTGAGCTCAAAAAGTTCTTGTGGAAACAAAAAAGTAATAGCAGACTGGCTGGAAATAGATGCCCGATTTGTTCAAATGGGAATCGTATGATATGTAATAAGCTTTCTTTCAGGCTAAATTCTGAAGCTGTTCTCTGACTGCTCTGATCCCAGATGGTACTAAAATATCCTTTAAGATCAGGATTGTACTGATAATAATTCCAGAAGTAAGCCGCAATAATCAATACACAAATCAGTCCGCTGAAAATATGCTGCCAACTCCAAAGTTTTTTAAAATTCTTGGTATAGGCAAGTAGTGATATCAGCGTAAAACCCTGAAAAACAATGGATGGAAGTCCTTTGCTTAGGAAAGTAACTGCGGTAATGAGATAAGAAATAAAGAACAGTAAAAACCAATTCTTTTTTTGGTGATAATAAAAAATCAGCATAAATGAGCTGAAGGTTAGCCATGAGTAGAAAATATCAATATGGCCAAGCATAGAATCGTATATCAGCATTCTGCCATTCACCAGAAATAGAATTCCACTGATTGCTGCTATTCTTTTATCCTTGAGAAAGGTAGCGACTGAGAAGTAGATTGTGATTGCGAACAAAAACATCGGAATGATTGCAGGCAGACGGGTAGTAAATTCAGAATAATTACCACTCAGCTGATAAATTCCGGCAAGAATCCAGTTATAGAGGGGAGGTTTATTGTAATAATATTCTGCCCCTATTGTAGGTAAAGCATAATTTTTACTGAGAATCATTTCGAGCGCAACATTTGCACGGGTAGGTTCATCAGCAAATAATGCTAAAAGTCCGAGATTGATAAAAAAGGCAGGTATGGAAAGTAAGATCAGGAATAAGAATACTTTTCCTGGATGTTTAAGCAGGAAATCTTCCAGTTTTTGCATCATACCACACAAAGATATAAAAGCAAAAGGGAGAATTGATTGCTCAAATCTCCCTTTTTATTTTGTGCTAACTTAAATACTTGCCTGCACTGTATTTCTTGTTGAAATGAAGTTCGATACAGCGATATTTTGATTCAGGAAATTAGAATAATATTTTTCTGCCGGACCATTAATAAACATACAGGTCTGACCTTTGATTGCATTAATGATAGTTTTTGTTAAATCTGTAGGTAAGGCAGGGCAACCGTGGCTTCTGCCTAAACGTCCGTGAGTTTTTACAAAAGACTCACTCACGTAATCAGCTCCATGCACTACAACCGCTCGTGACATTGCATTGGTGTTGAAACCTTTATCTACTCCTTCAAGACGCATGGAAAGTCCGTGTTTGCCCTGGTAAGTATCACTGGTTACATAAAATCCAAGGCTGCTTTGGTGCGAATTGGGCTGGTTGGAGAAATTTGTCGCCATATCCATTCCGCTGCCTTGGCCATGAGCCACAAGCGTATGAAATAAAAGCTTTTTATTTAGTAGATCTACGATCCATAATCTTTTCTGACTGCTTTTTTTACTGAAATCGATGATGGTTATTACCGCTTTTTGTGCAGAAAGTAATTGGGTTTTCTTGAGATTATAATAGCCGATTAAAGCTTTTTTGAATACTTCCTGATCTAATCCGTTTTCAGCTAATTCTGCTTGTTCATAAACAGCATTTACATGCTGTACAAATAGTTCGTTACTTGAGTTGTTGCTGCTTACAACAGGTTTTGATGTTTCGGCACTATGCTTACTAATTGAATTAAAAAATTTCAAGTGCGAATGACTTGCTGAAACCCAACTAATTGCAGGTATTGTGGTGATTAATAATAAAGCGAAAATTGACGGTAAAGAATGTTTCTTCATAAATTTCTCTGGTTAAAGACTTTAAACGTGTTTCTTAATGATTAATTGTTTAAAATTTTATGGAGTAAACTAATGCAATAGGCGTTTGAATTAAGAAATGCAAATATACGGTTTGTCTGATGCTTTATTGTCACAGCAAAGTAGAAAGCTATTTGCTGAAAATGAGGGCTTTAGGGTTGGGGGCCTCGCTCTAGCCCTCTCCAAAGAAGAGGGAGGTAAGGTGCCTGGGAAATCCTTTAATCCTAATCCTATCTTAACGTGAACTCGACATAATATTGGAAACCACATGCCAGCCTGCCGGGAAACATAGAATAAAATAGCCGTCAATCTTTATTTTAGACTTAGATGGCCTTGAAGCTTTGCTTCAATCTATGTGATTTACAATCTATGTTTCCTTTAAAGCATAATATTAGTCAATCTATGTGGTTAGATATTTATATATCGAATTCACGTTATCTTAATAAATTCTTCCAGCTCACTAGA
>JAURKO010000110.1 GCA_030831705.1 Daejeonella sp.
CATCCCAATAACAGACTTAGGAATCAAATCACTAACGAGCTGGAAGGCAGTCTGGACGGTGGTTACAGCACCTAAAAACACAGAAATTATTGCAATGATTCCTAAAGAGCCAACACCGATAGATACCATCTCGTGGAAAATTTCCTTTTTATAAATATTCCATTTCTCCGGTCGGCGGAAAACTGCTTTTAACAATAAAATATATTTACCTAATGGGTGAAATATCATTTGAAAATTGTTTTTTTTACTTTTTATACAATATTAATATAAAATTGTCAGTGCTATGGAAAGAAGAATTATTTAACAAAGGTAATCAAATGAGATTATGCCTTAAATTAAATACTTCTCCATCATTGATTTTATTAATTTTAATCCATGAACGCAATAATAACCGGTGCAACAAAGGGAATTGGCAGAGCCATTGTTATGGAACTCGCGGCAAATAATTATAATATCATATTTTGTGCAAGAGATGAGAAGGAAGTTCAAATCCTTCAGAATGAACTAACTAGCAAGTATTCCCATCTTCAGTTTTTTGGTATGCGTGCAGATATGGAAGAAAGCTCTGATGTCAGAGACTTTGCTGAGTTTGCCATTGGAAGTGTAGGTCATGTGGATATTCTTATTAATAATGCAGGCTTATATATTCCATCTGGAATTATAGAAGAAGATACAGAGTGCCTTCAGCGACAAATGCAGGTTAACGTTTTTGCTCCTCATTATTTAAGTAAGTTTTTTGCATCCAGAATGATTGAGGCTGGTAAAGGTCATATTGTTAATATCTGTTCAATAGCAAGTCTGGAGCCTGTTGTGAGAGCAGGTTCATACAGTGTTAGTAAAACGGCATTGCTAGGGCTTAACAAGGCATTGCGGGAAGAGCTTAGGCCTGCGGGGATAAAGGTAACGGCTGTATTACCCGGATCTACACTGACTGATTCGTGGACTGGTACTGAGCTTCCAAAGGATTGGTTTATTCTTCCTGAGGATGTAGCTAAATCTATTATAAACTGCCTTCAAATGAGTTCAGGAGCAAATATTGATGAGATTATTATTCGACCATTATATGGGAAGATTTAACCATGTTGTCAATTGCATTTTTTACCGATAATTTAATGCGTTTTACCGAGAACTTTGGATAACCTACCTAATTGGTATTTTGAACCAGAGAATGATAGCGTAGTTTCGATCTATCAATTGACGAAAAGAATCATTGATATAAAAAAGCCGAACTAATAATATAAAAATAGATGGAAAAGAAACTTCAACGCATCGAACAGGATAAAATGATTGCAGGTGTTTGTACCGGACTTGCAGAATACTTCGATATAGATGTTACCTGGATCAGGATTGCTTTTGTAATAGCAGTATTGGCTGGAGCTTCAGGCATACTTGTGTACATTGTATTTTGGATTGCAGTGCCTAAAAGGCCTTACCTGCCAGACTACGGTCAGTTAAATGTTGATTATAAAGCTGCTGAAAGGGTAAATAATTTAAATTCTGCTTTTCCCAAAAAAAAGAAAGGTAATGGGCGACTAATTGTCGGTTCATTCTTTATATTTTTCGGTATTTTCTTTCTTCTAAATGAGTTTGACCTTATTCCACAATGGATAGAGTTTCAAAACCTATGGCCATTGATTTTGATATTTATGGGATTATTTACGCTGGCAAATGCTAGAAAAAAGGATCCCTGGAATGAGAATTGGACTCAAACGGATGGATTTAATCAAAATTCAACAGCTAAATCAACAGATCCTTTGACATCTACAGCTTCTGTTGAGCCCGCAGAGGAACTAAATACTGATTCTGATCCAAAATAATACTAAACTATCATGAAAACCGAAAGAATTGTATGGGGCTTGATCCTCATCTTTACAGGAAGCATTTTTCTGCTAGAAAACTTTAATCAGATTGATTTTTACTGGAGTTCAGTATGGAGATTCTGGCCAGTAATATTTATCCTGATTGGTGCGAACATGCTCCTGAGTAGGTTCGGAAACAAATCTGCTGCTCCTTATATTATTGGATTAATAACAATAATTACGCTGGGTTTGATTGCCTATCAGGGTACCCGCCCTGACAATGGAATAAGCTGGTTGAATTTTAAAAACGACATTAATGAAGATCCTGATGAATGGAATAACAGTACAACTTTTACCGAAACATATGATGGATCTGAAAATGCACAATTGAATATTCAGGGTGGAGCAACCAGCTTCAGACTTACAGATACAACATCTAACTTGTTTGAAGCAAGTATAATGAGACAGATTGGAAGGTTTACACTGAATAAGTCTGTGATCGATTCTATTGAAGTTCTGAATTTTAAAATGCGTGGCGGAAAACAAAGCTGGAATTTGGATAAAATGGAGAATAACGAGACACTTATTCAAATGAACAATAGGCCCGTTTGGGATATTAAAATAGAAATGGGAGTAGGGGAGGCAATCTTTGATCTTAGTAATTACAAAGTTAAAAAACTAGTATTTGAAGGTGGTGCGGCAACTTTTGAGGCAAAGCTTGGTTCGCAATTTCCTTTGACGGAAGTTGTAGTGGAAACTGGAGTTGCAAATACTGAGATAAAAGTACCTGAAAGTTCAGGTTGCAGAATTGAGGTGGATAGTGGATTATCATCGAAGGATTTTATTGGTTTCATTGAACAATCTGATGGAACCTATGAAACCAGTAATTATGGTACTGCAGCAAATAAGATTAATATCAGTTTGAAAGGCGGACTGTCTTCATTTGAAGTTACAAAGTATTAAATATCTTTGATGGGAACTTAAAATCTGTCATCCTTAGATTTATTCAGTCCTGAATAGATTTCAGGATGACAGATTTTTTCCATATAAAAAATGAAGGATTATATTGTTGTTGTTAATGGGAAACCAACTGGGCCTTATTCGCCAGATCAGCTAAAGGGACTCAAAATTAAGGCAGGCACCTTTGTGAAGACTGAGGATATGGATGACTATAAAGAAGCCCATGATGTTCCTGAGTTATGTGAATTTCTGGGCATCCAAACTCATATCCGTGAACCACAATACTTCGCTTCGCTGGATGTCCGACTTCTCGCAGTTATCATCGACTACTTTATTATTTTTGCCATTTATTGTGTTATTGCCATAGTCGTGGTGGTTTTTATTGATGATAAGCAAATGCGAATCATTGTTTCTGTTGCCGGACTCGCAATCATCCCCCTTTCAAAAATTATTTATAGTACAATTATGGAATCCTCAGCAAGACAAGGGAGCTGGGGTAAAATATTAATGGGACTTAAGGTATCCGACGAGAAGGGAGCACCTATTGCCTTTGGACGTTCATTGATCAGAAACTTATCCAAAATTATTAGTACAGGCACTATTGGATTGGGTTATATGATGGGCTTTTTTGACAAGAAGCAGCAATGTCTGCATGATAAGATCGCCGGGACGCTGGTGATTAAGGATAGGTTGATTTGAATCAATTGACAGTTGACAATTGATAGTTGACAATTTGAGAAATGAACAATATGTCAAATATTAGTATTTCATTTTCTTGGTTCTTGGTTCAGGTGTTGGGTATAAGGTATGGGCTTTATTTCCTATTCCCTAATATAAGCTATGAGTTGCACCATAGACATCTCCAAAATATGCAACTCATAATTGTTATTCCGTTCCAGCTTATTTGATTGGAGTTTCCAGTTAATTTATCACCGGATTATTTTTTCTATAAAGTAGATCTCTTATTGAGATTGAATTTCCTTTTGGCTTTAAGCTTTCTGCTTTTACCTTTAATCCTTCTCTTGTTATTCTCTAAAAAATAGATGAAATTGCTATCAGGGAAACCTGCATAAATCTATCATTTATGAAAAGAAGAGAATTAATTAAAGGTCTTACTTTTCTGCCGTTGGCAGGAGCTATCGCCGGATCACCTGAAATAGCTATTGGAGCTACCAATGAGGTCATCGCACCTGTTTTGCCCGATGGCCCGCTGACACCCGGTCCGCAAATATTCCAGTCTATTGGGGTTGAGCCCGTTATTAACTGCCGCGGGACGTTCACCATTATCGGTGGGTCAATTGAACTGCCTGAAGTCAGAGCAGCCATGGATTCAGCTTCAAGACATTTTGTACAGATGGATGAACTGGCTGATGCGGTAGGGAAAAGGCTTGCTGAGTTAACCGAAGCTGAATGGGGGATGGTAACATCTGGCTGTGCAGCTGCACTCAAAATGGCAACTGCAGCTTGTGTTACTGGAGGTAATCCTGAGAAACTACATCGAATCCCTGACCTGAGCGGATTGGATAAAACAGAAGTCATAATCCCTACAGGATCATTCAGTGCCTACGATTTTGCAATTCAGAATATTGGGGTAAAGATCATCCGGGTTGAAACTATCGAAGAACTTAAAGATGCTGTGGGACCAAAGACTGCGATGATCAAGCTTAGTGGTGGCAATCTGGTTCCCGGACCAATGAGTCTGGAAGCTATTGCAGCAGTGGCTAATCCTTTAAATATCCCAATTCTTGCCGACGCCGCTGCCGAAATTCTGACTATTCCGAATGTTCATTTGATGAACGGAGCAACGATGGTAGCGTACAGTGGGGGGAAAGCAATTTGCGGTCCGCAATGTGCCGGACTCCTTCTCGGACCTAAAAACATTTTGATGTCGGCCTGGCAGGCCAGCTCTCCGCATCATGGTGCCGGACGAGATAATAAAGTTGGTCGGGAGGAAACCCTTGGTATGCTGGCAGCAGTAGAAACCTGGGTGAAAATGGATCATGCGGCACGCGAGAAAAACTGGATGTCTTGGGTCAATAGTATCGCCAAAAGAGTGTCGCTAATCGAAAGTGTAAAAACTACGATTCGTGAGCCTGAGGGAATCAATAACCGAAGTGCATCTTTAAGTATTTCATGGGATCCTGAGAAACTGCATTTGAGCAGTGCAGAACTGATTCAGGAGCTGATTAGTTCAAAACCTCGAATTACAGTAGGTGGAGGGAGAAATGCCGAAACCGGAATGGCATCCATTTCTATTAATGCTTCGCAAATGCAGCCTGGAGAGGATAAAATTGTTGGAGATAAAATCTTTGAATTGCTTTCCAAGAAGAGAAGTCCGAAGGCTGAAACAGCAATGAAGGCGCCAAGTTCAAAAATAGGCGGTCGATGGGATCTGGAAATAGATTATTTCAGCAGCAAAAGTAATCATATACTATACCTGGAACAGGATGGAAACTGGCTCAAAGGAATTCATAAAACCGACTTTTCGGTTCGCGAAGTTTCCGGAAGTATTGAAGGGAATGAAGTGAAATTCCTAAGTCCGGGGCGCAGACCGGCAGTTAGTTATACTTTTGCAGGTACCATCAGCGGGAATACTATTTCAGGCAAGATTGATATGGGAGAATTTCTGACGGCAGATTTCACCGGTAAAAAGAACACGAAAGATCCTGATAAAATACCAATTGTGTTTCCTGAAGGAAGGCCGATGGGGAATTGAGGATATCTGTTGTCTGTTATCAGTTATCTGTTGTCAGTTGTCTGGGATATTAATACTAGTTAACAAATTAATTATTGAAACTAATTATACTATTTGCATTAAGCTTTAAGTTTTGAGTTTTTGGCTTTTAGCTTTTAGCTTTCCGCTTTTAGCTTTCTTACTCGAGTATTCCCTTGAGCTTAGCATCCAGCTTTGCAGGATCATTCATGTATTTCGCCAGATTGAACAATTTCACGTTTCTGAATTCAACCGGGTGACTTTCGCTTTGAAGGGAGATATATCCTTCTTTCAAGGCTTTTCCATCAACCTTAACTGCAGGGTCAAAATTTGAAACGTTTCCGCCACCAATTTGAGGCTTGGTATATTTAAAGACCTCTTTGCCTTCCAGACGATGACTTGCCAATGAGTCGCCCAGAATGACGATCTCTGCTCTTACCCACTGGTCGCCATGATAGGTTTTTGATGATGAACTAACACAATGTGGTGTGAATAATTTTCCATCGAGAAACACATTTGTTCCGGGTGTGCATAAATTCAGTGTACTTCTTTCATCTTTACCATTCCCTCCTAAAAACTGGGTTTCTAGGGAGATCGGGAAATCCTGATTCAGACCCATGCTTTCAGGAGATTGGCCATGCAGCATTGCTCCGCTGTTGCGAATCGCCCACCCTGGTCCGCCGGGAATCTGATCACCAGTGAAGCGATATTCAACCACCAAAACGTAAGCTGAAAATGGCTTTTTGTAAAAGATATGTCCGTAACGGTCTTTCCATTCTGAATAGCCATCGTATGAAACCTTCATAACTCCGTTTTCAACACGAAAGGTATTGGCATAATTATCATTCAAGGGGTGGCCATTGATCTTCACTTTCCAGTCTTTCAGGTCTTTACCATTGAAGAGATTGATCCAGCCTTTTTGAGCAAAACCTGAATTAGTAATAATTGTGAGGAAGAGTATTAGGACTATTTTTTTCATCTGTCTATTTATTGTTTTTTTAATGGTGATGAAGCCTGTCCGAACGGGCGATCATGATTTAATATCATACCCCTGCGAATTTTTCCCTTTGGTTGGTGTTATCACCAACCACTCTATCACCAGCCAATCTTTTAACAACCACCTGAGAGCTAAGATAGTGAAATTAGGGTAGTCGCGGCAAGGATTTAAGTGGTCGGTGAGAAACACCGACCACAGGTAAAATCGGACTATCTTGTATCTATAACGATTTCAGCATAAACTCCGCGACAGTCCATTTCATACTCTAAATCCTGGACTGGAGGCCGATTGTAATGCCAGTCGATACCACTTAATGCTGCGCCACGCTTTTCAATTTCGTTCACCAATATGGGGTGAATGTTATGTATACTATATACCTGGGTTGCCGTAGAATCTGCCCAGGTAAAGCCAAGACCAGCCATTCGACGTTCCATCTCATTAAGCACCCAGTGTCCTTTTTTCAATAGGCCCTCTTGAGATAGGTCACCAAGACTAATACTGTGAGTACGATAATCACTCATACCTTCTGGGGCTTCAGCACTACCAGCGATTACAAAAGAAGGTTTTGCATTAACATCAGGCATCGTATAAGTAAAAGCATGAATACTCGGACTCAATGGTTGGTTCAACTCCGGACAGACATTTGAGCGGGCTATGGGATTATCACCACCCTCCTCGTAAATACCCCAGGCTTTTAAAGTGCCAATATAAATGTTGTTAAAGTCAACAAA
>JAURKO010000111.1 GCA_030831705.1 Daejeonella sp.
ATCACAAATGTTACCCCAAATGCCAAAAGTGCATTAATGGAAACCTGGGTGATTATTATTGTCCAGTTTGAGACAGTTAAAAACTGTGGGGAAATAAATGAAATAATAAGACAGATAATGCTGAAAACGATAAAAATACCGTATTGTCTGAGGTTTTTAATGTAACGCATACTTCATAATTTTTTCCTGATTAGCTTCTTTTTGTGTTAAGATAGCTGTTTGTTTTCCTTTTGACAGTACTAAAATTCGATTACTCATTCCCAAAATCTCAGGTAATTCTGAAGAGATCATAATGACTGCCAATCCATTTTTTGTCAATTCTCTGATTAGTTTATAAATTTCCTGCTTTGCGCCAATATCAATTCCACGAGTAGGTTCATCTAGGATGATCAACAAAGGGGAGGCCATCAATACCCTTGCAATGACTACCTTTTGCTGATTCCCACCACTAAGATTGATGACTTTCTGGTTTGGACCAGAGGCTTTGATTTTTAATTCATGAGCTATCTTAGCCGTTGCTTCACGTTCTTTTTTTTCATCGATCAGCCATCTTTTAGAATAATTAAGTATGCTGGAAAGACTAATATTTTGATTAACAGATAAGTCCGGGATAAATCCCAGAGCCTTTCGGTCTTCACTCACATATCCAATTCCATGTTTGATCGCTTCTTTTGGCGACCTTATTTGAACAGTTTTGCCTTTAAGTAAAATTTCACCGCTGTCGAAACTGTCTAATCCAAAGATAGCACGTGCAATTTCAGTTCTTCCTGCACCCATTAAACCTGCAATGCCAAGTACCTCACCTGCATGAACTTCAAAGTTGATATCAGAAAATTTCCCCTTTTTATGAAGGTTTTTGACCTTCAATACAATTTCATCCTTAGCGAGGGATTTGGTTGTAAATAGTTCCTCTATTTCGCGTCCAACCATAAGGGCGATTAAACTATTCTTATCCAGATCTGCGGTATTTTTTGTTTCTATAAATTGACCATCTCTTAAAACCGTGATGCGGTCGGAAATCTGGTAAATTTCTTCCATTTTATGGGAAATGTAAATAATAGCTACGCCTTTATTTTTTAGATCTTTGATGATTTTAAATAGTATTTCAACCTCTTTCTCAGAAAGTGCCGAACTTGGTTCATCCATAATAATTACTGATGCATTATTGGATACCGCCTTGGCTATCTCTATTAATTGCAACTCGGCAATGCTGAGGTATTTTGCCTTTGTTCTGACTTGAATATCTAAACCCATCGACGACAGCAATTCTTCAGCTTGTTGAATTATTGCTTTCTCGTCCAGTAAAAATGCCCGCTTACTTTCCCTGCCTAAATAAATATTCTGAGCTACTGTCAATTCAGGAATCATAAGAATTTCCTGATGAATCATTGCAATGCCTTTTTGCATGATTGAATAAACATCCATGTGTTCAATTTGCTCAGAATTCAATGAAATTGAGCCAGAATCGGCTTTTAACAGTCCGATCAATATTTTCATAAATGTTGATTTTCCTGCCCCATTTTCGCCCATTATGGCATGCACCTCACCTCTATTAAGATCAAAATGGATATTATCCAGTGCTTTTATGCCGAGAAAAGATTTTGAAAGACCTCTAACTTTAAGAAGTTGCTCAGCAGGAGAATGCATTTGATTCAATTGAATATGTTGTAATTGATGAATTTACCAAAATGCAATTAACAAAAAAATCCCCGTTACTGATAACGGGGATTAAATTTCTATTGATTAAATTCTATTGTTCTGAGCCCATGAATTTTGATTCAATTATCTTCATGCGATCCTGCAATTTTTTAAGAACTGCGGTTTGTGAATTTTTTTCTGAAAGTTTGACTAATTCACTCATTACATACACACCTAATTGTATCTCACGTGAATTAAGATTCTCTTTGGTTTTAGCAATAGCAGCCATGTAATTCAGCTGATCTTCAATGTAAGCTGCAGTATTCAAAGTCAGTTCATTTGCTTTAGCCGGTTCTTTTAGTTTGTATAACAAATCAGCCATGTAGAATTTACGTATGGTGAAATTCAGGGAATGATTTTTATCAGGAACTACCTCCAAGCACTTCAATAATAGCTTTCTGGCTTCTTCCGTCCGACCTTCTTTGTAAAGATTTTCAGCCAGAATATTGAAATGATTGATCATGGTATAGCTCATTCTTAATGATTCGGGGTCCAAATAAACGGCATTTTTCATATTGCCCCATTTAAACTTGGTCATCAGGTTGGTATACATCTGATCAGAATTCGTTAATTCAGGTTTTTCAGCGGCAGAATCCACCTGAGCTTTTTTAAGTGGCAACAAACGATAGGCAAAACCCTCGTTATACAAGAAATCTCCCAGACCAATGTAGTTATCATCAGGCACGGTGATTGCAAAATAAATCGGGCGTTTCCAGTTGTTATGAGCCAGTACATCGATCATGGCAAGCTCAGTTTTGCTGACATAATTCTTATTATACTTCCATTCCATAGAAGGAATAATCAGATCTCTTTTACTTTCAGGTAGAGTTTTGCTGGCAATTATTTGTTCAGGATCAATGCTTATCTTAAAGTTCTTTGTGGGCAGGAAGTTTTCTTTTGAGCCATCCTGATACGTTGCCTTGTCTGCATCACTGTCTGAAGTCATGATATCAAAAATATCTTTCAACTCAACAGCGCCCAGAGCATTGTAATCCTGATATCCCAAAACATCACGAACGCCCTGAACAAATTTTTCATCAGGCATAGTGATTGGTAAGGCATCAGCCTGATTTACCTTCTTCTTCATTTGCCGGATATACCAGTCTGTTCCAAGCAAGCTTAAATTTACTACTCTAACATCAGGCCGTATGTTTTCAACTTCCTGAACATACCAAAGTGGGTAAGTGTCATTATCCCCGTAGGTAAATAGTATTGCATTTGGCGCACAAGATTCTAGGTAATTGGCTGCCATGTCACGTGCTGAAAATTTTGAGGATCGGTCGTGATCATTCCATCCTTCTTTTGCCATAAGTATTGGAGCTGCAAGTAAACCTATTAGGGTTGCAAGAAAGGCAGCTGTTGGAGCTTTAAATTTTAGTTTGAAGAAATCTGCAATTCCTGCTACTCCAAGTCCGATCCAGATTGCAAAAGCATAAAATGAACCAGTATAGGCATAATCCCGTTCCCGGGGTTGAAGTGGATTCTGATTTAAATAGAGAACAATAGCAAGGCCTGTGAAAAAGAAAAGCAGACCAACAATTCCTGCATCTTTCTGGTTTCTTTTAAAATGCCATAAAGCGCCAATGATTCCCAAAATAAAGGGAAGGAAGTAGAATCTATTGAATGCGTTGTTTTCAAGCTGACTTTTAGGAAGTTCATATTGGCCGCCCAATAGCATATTGTCAATGAATTTTACTCCTGATAACCAATTTCCGCGGGTATAATCGCCATGGCCTTGCTCATCATTCTGTCTACCTACAAAGTTCCATGCGAAATACCGTGTATACATGAAACTGGTTTGGTAACTGATAAGGAATCCCAGATTATTGATAAATGTAGGGGATTGATCATCAGCCATACCCATCCAATCGCGGTAGAAGCCAGCATGCTGTGGATCATCACTGTACATTCTTGGAAGGAGGGTGTTTCGGTCGTAAATACGCTCATATTTCTGACCTGCATTTTCATATTTCTCTTTACCCTTACGATAAATAATATCACCATTTTTGCTATCAATTGGTTTAGAGTCAAAATACTGACCATAAAGTAAAGGGCGATCGCCATATTGTTCGCGGTTGACATAGCTCAATAATGAAAATGCATTTGAAGCATCACTATTATTTAACGTAGGATCTGCTTTTGCTCTGATAACAATCAGCGCAAAGGATCCGTATCCAAATATGATGAATACCACAGAGATAAGTGCCAAATTCAGAATCCTTCTTTTCTCTCTTATCTTTAGTATATACTCAAGTCCGGCAAGCAGAATTGCTGCAACCACAAGTCCTGAAATCCCACCTCCAATAGTCATTAGTACGACAAATGCACCAACAGAAAGCATCAGGTTGAGTTTATTGCCATTTAAGCTGTAAAGGATTCCTGCGGTTAAACATATGACAATCAGAAGCCCAAAAAACCCTACACCCGAACCAAATCCAAGTCCGAGGGTATTTACAAAAAACAGGTCTGAGTACGCTGCAAATTTGATAATATATTGAACAATTCCATATTGTACAAAGGCCAGAATAAACATCCCCACGAGTAATGTGAGCAAGGTGCCCGAAGAAGTAGGTGTTTTAGACCTTCTGAAATAATAAACCAATGCAATTGCAGGTATAGCTAATAAGTTTAATAGGTGCACTCCGATTGAAAGCCCCATCACATAAGCGATAAATATCAACCAGCGGTCTGAATCCGGCTCATCCGCATGCTGATCCCATTTTAAGATTGCCCAAAAAACAACAGCTGTACACAATGAAGACAAGGCATAAACTTCAGTCTCGACTGCCGAAAACCAAAATGAATCTGAAAAAGCGTAGGCCAGAGCACCAACTAAACCAGAGCCCATTATACTGATCATTCCCCAATTTGAAAGCTCAGTTCCTTTCTCCTGAATTACTTTTTTTGCTAAAGCAGTAATAGTCCAGAAAAGGAAAAGAATTGTAGCTGCACTGGCTAATGCGGAACACATATTAATCCAGAAAGCTACTCTACTGGTATCACTTCCGGCAATGAGTGAGAATACTTTTCCTAGCATCAGGAACAGGGGAGCTCCGGGTTGGTGTACAACCTGAAGTTTGTATGCCGATGCGATAAATTCACCTGAATCCCAGAAGCTTGTGGTGGGTTCAAGGGTAAGTGTATAAACAACAAGAGCTATCAGAAAACTCAGCCATCCTAACAAGTTATTGATTTTTATATAAGTCATAAATTCAAGTTCAAAAATATTGCTGTCGAAATTAATGAAATTATTGTTATTTGATACCTTTCATATTTGCTTTAACATTATTTAACTAGATCTGAGATGTGAGATTTGAGAACCGAGAGCCAGGAACCAAGAATCAAGACAA
>JAURKO010000112.1 GCA_030831705.1 Daejeonella sp.
AGACCTTGCACCCGAAACAACAGCTATTTTAAATCCTTGCTTCACTGCCAATTGAAGGGCATAGCCATCTTTAATATTAAATTGCCTCAAAAATTCTCCGGATTCAGTAACCAATAGTGAACCGTTGGTCATAACACCATCAACATCCAGAACAAATGCTTTAATATGTTTTAGTTTTTCTAAGAACATGGATTGAGATGTAAGATTTGAGATGTGTGATTTAACATCGGACTACAGTCCTCAGACTTTGGACATCTGACATCAGTCCTCTGACTCCTATTGATTATCGCGCCACTCGTAAACCCAGGCTGTCTGAATTTGCTCCAAATGACCTTCGTTGGACTGCTCGCGGGTGCCAGCGAAATTAGGAAGGCTTAAAATCCAGTCGAGAAGTTCGGTAAATCGTATTCTATAGATTTGAGATTCACCAAAATCGTCACCAAATTTCTCATAGAGACCCATAGCTATATCTTCATAATCATTCCAATAAATTGGTAATTCAAAACTTTCTTTCGCCATTGCTCTTATATAATATAATTAATGTCCTAAAAACTGATGTTGGTCGGGAAGAGTTACTTCTATATTGCCATTTAATAAAACACATTGGCAACCTAAACGTGAGTTGATCCTTGGGTTGATAGCACGATCGATAAAATCTTCCTCTTTTTCAGATATCTCCTGAATATTATCCATACCAAAATTCACGTAAACCTGACAGGTACTGCAACCACAAACTCCACCACAATTATGCTGTAGCTCAATACCATTATCAAGGCAAACATCGAGAACTGATTCCCCCTCTGCTATCGGAAGCTCAACTACTGACTTTGAGGCCTCTTCAAAATTGATTTTTAATTTAAAAATGTTCATTGTTACAAAAATAGCATTTTATCTTCAGCCCTCAGAGCGCTTGTGCAAATTGACTATGCTTTGACTAAGTTTGGTATAAAGTTCAGATAAATCAGGATTATGTTTCAAGAGATCGAGATGAGACTGAATAGTAGCCTGATCTTTCCTGATAGCAGGTCCGGTTTGAACAGAAGCCGGATCATTCATTTCAATTTTACTTAGCGTTTCTTGAATAAGGGGCTTCAAAAGTTCATAATCTAATCCCTTTTCTTCTAATAACTCTTGAGCAAGAGCTAAAAGATGATTGGTAAAATTACAGGCAAAAACTGCTCCTAAATGCAGTGTCTTACGTTGCTCAGAATTTAATTCAATTACCTTTTCTGACAATCGATCGGCAATTCCCCGAATAATTGCCAGAACCTCGGCCATATTTGCTTCAATAATAATGGGAACCTGCCGAAGATCAATTGATTTGATTTTCGAAAAAGTTTGAAGCGGATAAAAAACTCCAATTTTTGTGGATGCACCTTCAAGAGCTGAGAGTCCGGTTGAACCTGAAGTGTGTAAAAGAAGTTGATCGCTAAGCTTCAACTCAAGAGCAATTTTCCTGATTGCTTCATCGTTAACAGCAATAATAAACAAGTCTGCTGAGCGATCAAGATCAAACATATTGTCGATAGCCTCTGCAGCCAGAGTATCTGCCAAAGCATTAGCCTTGGTAATATCACGGCTCCAAACTTGCGAAACAGTTTGTCCGGCCATTTTAAATGCACGACCTAAATGTGTGGCTATATTACCACTGCCTAATATGACTATTTTCATCAGGCTTGCTTGATTTCCTTGTTTCTTCTAAAAATGGATAGTATAAACCCAATTACCATGATGATTGTACCGCCCCAAAATAAATTTATGTATGGAAATTCTATTGCCTTTAAAACTATCCAATCCTTCTCAGCTTTGGGTTTTTGGTAAACCATGAGTTCAAGTTTATCTTTATCAGGATAAACATTGGAGAAGCGCAATTTTAAACCCCTTTCATCTACCGTTTTTCCAAAATCAAATTTGGATCCATCCTTTAATAAGTAAATTGGTTCCGAAGGAATCACCTGACCGGCAGAAACTACATCCAATTGTAGGCCTATAGCTATATCCCGATCACCGACAGGAATATTCTGAATCTTTGCATCACGATTTATACCCTTAACCAAAATATAACCTTCTCTGAAACGAACCGTGTCGCCAACATTCACTTCATAAGTAACGGGCTTCTCATACTTCTCATCCTCAGAGTGACCTTCATGATCTTCATGGTCGTCCTCTTTAAGTGGAACGCTGCTTACATGGGTGTAAACATCATGAAAAAGATAGTGACGGGTGTCAGGAGAGGCAATAATTTGCCTCATCTTGGCATTTTGCTGTGCATTAGGATAGAGTGTAAAGTTTTCTTTAACGTCACCACTACTTTCATCAATAACTTTATAATTAATTCTGTAATAAGTATTTACCCCCTTAGTGGAATCACCCATATACGTAACGGTATATCGATCCATCTTGGTAGGTTCATCCTTATAAAGCATAATATTTTCCCGCGGATTGTTACTCTTTGCGAACTCATCACCAAAACCAATTCCGGTATTATTGATTGAAATAATTTTATTCGTTGCAGCAGCAACCAGTGCTCCTACAAGCAATAAAGCGAAACCAATGTGTGCCACTGCAGAACCAGCAAGTCTCCACTTTCCCTTGAATGCCTCACTCAGAATTTTGGCATTTGCCAGTATTGAAAACACGGAGGCAAAGGTCAGAATGATGTACATCACGTTGGTGTATATATTCATTACATAAACTGCGGCGGCGGTAATGAATACCGAAACAAGAAGTGAAATTGAAATACTTACAAAAAACTTCTTTGGATCAGTCTTCTTATATTTCAGGTATTGCGAAAATGCTGAAATGAATGCTATCACTACGGCAAAAGGAACCTGCCATTTGTTGTAATGCGCTATAACATCAGGCGGTGGAGCGATCTCTGTTCCAAAAATGGCATTGAATACCGGTACTGAGGTGGTAGCAAGTATTTGAACGCAGGCGATTGACAAAACCAAAGCTCCTATAAACAGCCAGAACTCACGCGAATACGTTTCTTCGTCTTTTTTGGTTATTGGAAGCTCTTTCCAGCGAATAACAAGAAAGAAAATTGCTATGAAAAGGAATGCGACTACATAAAGAACTAAATGCCAGAACATACCCAAATCGGTAAATGCATGTACTGAGGTCTCTCCCAGAATACCACTCCTGGTAAGAAATGAAGCATAAAGTACCAGTACAAAACTAATCAGAACGAGGAATGTAGCTGTAAAATAAGAATGACCGGAATTTCTGTATGCAATCAGTACGTGAACGGCAGCAATTAAAGTCATCCATGGAATGATGGAGGCGTTCTCTACCGGATCCCAAGCCCAGAAGCCTCCAAAATTAAGTGCTTCATAGGCCCAGAATGAACCCATTATGATACCTGTACCCAGAATCATCACCGCAAATAGAGTCCATGGTAGCGCAGGAGCGATCCATTCAGAATATTTATTCTCCCAAAGACCGCCAATTGCATAGGCAAAAGGGACAATCATGGAAGCAAAACCAAGGAACAAAGTAGGTGGATGTATAACCATCCAATAGTTTTGCAGCAGTGGATTTAAACCGTTTCCATCTGTGATCATGTTCAGATAATCACCTCTAGCAAAAATTGGACCTGGAACCGCATCCCTCAATAAAATAAATGGTGAACTTCCAATTCTTAGTCCGAAAACCTCAACCCCCACCAACATGGATGCGATAAATGCCTGAGAAAGCATGATTGTAGTCATGACTGAATTTTCCCAGCGCTTGCCCTTTGAAAGAATGATTGTTCCTAAAAATGCCTGCCAGAACATCCAAAGCCAGAAACTGCCTTCTTGACCTTCCCAAAAAGAAGAAATAATATAGTAAACCGGTAAAATTTTCGATGAGTGAGCCCATGCATAATGGTACTCGAACAAATGATTATAGATGATATAATACAGGCAGGAGCCTATTCCGATAACGGCCAGTGTATTTAAACGAAATGCAATTCTTGCGATGCGTTTCCAGCCATCAGAACTTGCCTGAACAGACTGGTCTTTTGAGAGTGCAGTGCTGGTCGCGAAATAATAAGCTAGGGTTGCCAGAAGAGCTGTACAAAACGAAAGTATGATAAAGAACTGTCCTAGCTTCCCGGGAAGAAGGTTTTCGCCAATGTATTGTATTTCCATTAAGATTTAAATTTTTGCTGAGGTGGCAGTTACTTCTGTAACCTCTACCTCATCTGTGGTATATTTTGAAGGGCACTTCATTAAAATCTTTGAAGCATGAAATTCTTTGCCAATCATTTTTCCTGTTAGTACAATCTGTTCTGAACGTTCAAAATCCTGTGGTTTTGAGCCATTAAAGACCACTTTGCACTCTTTCCCTTCATTATCCTTCATGTAGAATGCAAAATAATTGGCATCCTGTTGTGGCTTATAAAAAAGCTCTTTTTCCTTATTCAGTTGTCCAACAACATGTAACTCAGAACTACTCTCTGTGGCATCTGCAAATGAGCCATAAGTGCTTGAATCGGCATAGGTGCTAATAATAATACCAATTGCTAATGCAATGATAACTATACCGGCAATGGAACTCTTCTTCATAAATCTGCTTTTAAATAATCCTACCAAATGCAATTACAAAAATACTAATTAGTTCACTTTAGAAGTCAATATAACAAGAAAGTTTCTATATTAGAATCATTCTAAATAAAAAGGGAAACCAAATGATCTCCCTTTGAATTTTAAGCTGAATTAATCATGGCCAGATACCCATATTCATATAGGAAATGGCAACTTTATCAATGGCACCAACAAATGCTGCGGTTCTCAATCCGTCAATTTTAGAATTGGCCATTTGTATATCACGAATCTCATGATAAGATCGGATCATTGTATCTTCAAGTCCGGAATTAACTAATTCAAGCTCTGTGGCTCCTTTAATGATTATACTCTTTTGAGCTGAATCAAGTGAAATGCCAGTAATCTTTTCAACCATGTTAACCAGGTTCTGGTTGGCGTTTTCTTCATATCGTTTATCCATGCGGCCAAATGCCACGTGCGAAAGGTTTTTAAGCCATTCAAAGTAAGAAACCGTAACACCACCAGCATTACAATACATATCAGGAATTAAAATGCAACCTTTTTTAATAAGGAAATCAGCTGCATCAGGGGTAGTAGGACCGTTGGCAGCTTCAGCAATAATTTTTGCTTTGATATTAGCTACATTAGCCATTGTGATTTGGTTTTCTAAGGCAGCGGGAACCAAAATATCGCATTCCTGTTCAAGTCCTTCGGCAGAATTTTTGAATTCTTTTTTTGATCCGGCAAAACCAAGAATAGATCCGGTGGTTTTCCGATGATTGAATACCTCATCCAGATTTAGTCCGTTAGGATTGTAAATTGCTCCTTCATACTCACAGATACCAACTACAGTAGCACCAAACTCAATAAGGTACTTAATAGTGTGATAACCCACATTTCCTAATCCCTGCACGATTACCCGCTTACCCGACAAACCAGTACTCAGTCCGAGTTTATTCATATCCTCAGTGATATCTACACACTCCCGCACGGCAATGGCAACCCCACGGCCAGTGGCTTCTTTGCGACCAGCAATGCCATGCAAGGCTATTGGTTTTCCGGTAACACAACCCAATGCATCTAACTGACCAGGGTTCATCGTTTGATAGGTATCTGCAATCCAGCTCATTTCACGCTCGCCAGAACCATAATCAGGAGCTGGAACATCAATACCCGGACCAATAAAATTCTTTTTTATTAGTTCAACAGTGTATCGACGGGTAATTGTTTCAAGTTCAGCGATAGAATAATCTTTCGTTCTAATCTTGATTCCTCCCTTTGCACCACCAAAAGGAACATTAACAATTGCACACTTATAAGTCATTAGTGCTGCAAGTGCCATAACCTCATCCTCATTTACCATTTCACTATAACGAATACCGCCTTTGGTAGGTGATTTATGATGAGAATGCTCTACTCTCCATGCATCAATTACTTCAAAACCATTCTCACGACGGATAGGAAAACGGAAGCGATAAACACTATTGCAAGACCTGATCTGGTCAAGCAATCCTTCCGGGTGAGAAGTAAATTGTGCGGCATGATCAAAAAACTGGCAAACGTCACCAAAAAACGAAGTTTCTGAGTGCGCTGCGTCTATAGACTTAGCCATAAGAAAAGATTTTAATTTGAATAATTGGTTATATGCTACAAAGTTGATTGAAATAAACCGTTACTAAAAATATAAATCAGTTAGTAGACAAAGTAAATTTCAACAAATGAGTAAAAACTCAATTTAAAGAATTAAAAAGGGGGTTATTTGGTATTTTGCTTTTCAATTTTTTTTAATCGGCTATCAATTGAAAAGAGATAAATAGCGATTCCAATGAATACCACCGAAATAACTGATACAACAATATAAATCTTTCCGGAGCTTCTAAGAGCATCAGCCATCTCCACGCCGTTGGAATTTTGTGCCAGAAGATTTAATGTAAATGAGAGTATCAAGGCTAGTGTAAGGATAAGTTTTTTCATCATTTTATTGTTGTTGTTGTTGTTGTTGTTGTTGTTGGTCGGTTGGTTAGTTGCTAGTAAATTCAAACAAACATCAAATCAATTTTCAAATAGTTAATTCTACACTCCCAATCGTCAACTGTCATCGCGATGGCTATCGGGAGTCAATTGTCAATTCTCCACTCTCAATTAATCAAGTTCTGCCTGTTCTCCAACTTTCTTATCCTATACCGGATGGTAGTAATCCACACACTGATAAGTATCCAACCCAACACAGCAGGATAAAATACCGGACGCAATTCAGGCGCCATATCTTTGGTATTAAACCCTGGATTGCCTCCATTACCGGGATGCAGTGAATCGGTCATACGTGGCAATATAAATAGCAATACCACCATAATCGGAAATGCAAAAATATTATAGACCGCAGAAATTCTTCCTCGTTTCTGTTCTTCCTCAAGAGAGTTTCTTAGCACGAGATAAGCCAGATAAACAAGCAAGGCTATTGCTGCACTATTTTGTTTAGGGTCATTACTCCAGGCTTCACCCCAGGTATATTTAGCCCACACGGCACCAGTAACCAGACCTAGAATCCCGAAAATGATTCCAACATTGGCACTTTCCACAGCCATCAGATCATCATTTTCATTGGCTGAATTAAGATAGCGTATGCTGTAAATGAAGGAAACAGTTAATATAACAATCATGGCAAACCACATGGGTACATGGAAATGAATGTTCCGGATGGTTTCGTTTAAGATTGGCTTTGCAGGTACATGAAATAAAAAACCCGCAATAATTGAATACAGCACAAGAACTGTGGCCAGGATTTTCCACCAGTTTTTATTCATAATGTTCTTGAATTAATCCTTCCAAAGGTAAGGAAATAACAATAAAGAAGTAGTGATTACGATGATATTTATGGCAATTAATACTCCAATTTCATCATAGGATTCTGAGCGATCCAGACCGTCCATTGCGTTTTTGGACAACTTGATGAGAACTACCAGAAGAGGAATAATTACCGGAAAACTTAAGATGGCCATAAGTCCCCCTGCATTATTAGCTTTGGAAGCAATTCCTGAGATCATCGTAAACACAGATGCGAAACTAATGCTACCCAACAATACAGCAAAAAAATAGAATAGTGGATCACCAAGCAGATTTTTAAAAACCAGAGTATAAAAACCCAGCGCAATTACTGAGAGAAGAAGCATTAGAAAGATATTATAAATGATTTTAGAAATGATGATCGCCTGTGGACTGGTAATTGTATAGTAATAGAGTTGCCTGCCTTTGCTTTCTTGAATAAAACTTTTTGTAATGGCGTTCACAGAAGCGAAAAGCATAATGATCCAGAAGAGGGCGTTCCAGGTTGGCGGACTTGTAATGTCGCGAAAAGCCAGATAACATACAAAAACGGTTGATACTACATAAAGTAAAATGCCGTTCAATGCATATTTTGAACGCCACTCCAACATGATTTCCTTACGGATCAGAAATTTAACCTGATTCAATAAATCCATTTCAACAAATATAGAATTTGCTTTTCAGTTTCGGGTATTCAATCCTCTGCAATAAATGAAATGGATATTTGTTCTTATTTTGCATGATGTTTTTTTCAATACTTGATAGTCCGATCGGGCAAATGGTCATTGAGGCCAACGAAAATGAAATTTGTTCAATTAATTTTACTTCGAATGTTCATTTAGAATATCCTAATGAATTATCTGAACTGGCCAAGGAGCAGTTCATGGAGTATTTTGCGGGGAAAAGAATGTATTTCGATTTTCCTATGGTTCAAGTCGGGACTGCTTTTCAGCAAAAGGTGTGGGAAGAACTTAGTAAAATCAATGCCGGTACACCCATTAGCTATGCTACCCTTGCAAAAAGAATGAAAAATCCTTTGGCAATTCGTGCCATTGCTTCGGCAAATGGCCGCAATAATTTGATGATTGCCATTCCATGTCATCGTGTAATTGGCAGCAATGGCGATCTCGTAGGTTTTTCTGCAGGATTATGGCGTAAAAAGTGGCTGCTTGAACACGAAGCAAAAATGAGCTCTATTGGACAAACCAGTTTAACATTATGAAATCCTCAGAGCCTTTAACAGAGGCCTAGAGCCTTGTCAGTGCGGCCTAGAGCCGCACCCGTGGTGCAAGTTCAACATGATACCTTACCAGATCATCTATAGGAGAACGAATAATCTTACCCACTTTCATACCGTATTCTATTGCAGTCTCCTCCAGTACATTTCTGAAATTATATCCTACAGAACCTATACAGTTAAAAGTATGGTCCTTATAGTTTGGATAATGGGTAACCAGATTTTCGAAAAAATCAACAAAAGAAGTTTTTACGATATTTCTTGAGTATTCAGCATGAACATTATTATCATAAACGAACTTGGCAAAGCTGGCGCAAAAACGATTAGCCAGTGGCTTGGTATAAACGTTATCCGTTATTTCATCCGGAGTTAGTTTATATGTTTCCCAAAAGCGTTCTCTAACTACTTCAGGCATATAACCCCTTAAATAATCAGTAAGAAGCTTTTTACCAATATAACAACCGCTGCCCTCATCACCAAGTATGTACGCAGCAGAATCAATATTAAGCGAAATATCTTTGCCGTTGTAGAGTCCGGTATTTGTTCCTGTTCCTAAAATAGCAGCAAAACCACTATCTAAGCCTAGTAATGCCCGGGCTGCAGCAAGAAGGTCATGACCAACATATACACTGGCATTATTAAATACTGCAGACATAGCCTCTTCAACTACCTGCACCTTATCTTCAGTAGAGCAGCCTGCCCCATAATAATTCACTTCATGAATGTCAGAAAGATCGAGATCACTTGGCAATCCTTTTTTGAGTGAATTGATTATATATTCAGCACTAACAAAATATGGGTTATATCCTTCAGTGTTAAAATAGATTTTTTGACCAGATTTATTTAATAAACACCAATTAGTCTTGGTAGACCCTCCATCTGCGATAACGATCATAGTCTTATATTTTTTTTAAAAAGATAAATGTATGAATTTATACTAATTGTCAAGAGTACACAATAAATTATCGGGGCGATCTCGTAATTTTCAATGGCAATGAAAATAATTTGAATAAAATGTTGAATCCGAGAAAAATAATTCCTTATGACAAGGATAAAATATAATTTTAGGCATGAATGAAAATAAAATGATTGTTGATCTGCGAAGTGATACTGTTACGCGGCCAACACCTGGAATGCTAGAGGCCATGAATAATGCCAAAGTTGGAGATGATGTATTTGAAGAAGATGAAACTGTTAACACATTACAGAACAAAGTAGCTGCACTTTTTGGCATGGAAGATGCACTTTTTTGTCCTTCCGGAACAATGACCAACCAAATTGCAATCAAACGATTTACCAATCCGATGGAAGAAGTGATCTGCGATGAAACAGCGCATGTCTATCGTTATGAGGGCGGGGGAATTGCATATAACTCGATGGCATCTGTCCGTTTGTTATACGGTGACAGGGGCAGGCTAAATGCCGATTTGATAGAGCCTCATATCAATCCAGATAATGTTCACTATCCAAAAACGAGTCTGGTTGTCCTTGAAAATACCGTAAATCGCGGTGGAGGAAGCTTTTATTCAATAGATCAGATTGAACCTATTTATCATCTTTGTCGCTTAAAAAATATTTACCTGCATCTTGATGGTGCCCGAATCTTTAACGCTTTAACTGAGTCGGGGGATGATCCAAAGGAATATGGAAGAATGTTTGATGGGATATCCGTTTGCTTATCAAAAGGACTGGGTGCCCCTGTAGGATCTGTACTCTTAGGAAGCAGTGAAACCATTTACCATGCAAGGAGGATACGAAAAGTATTGGGAGGTGGATGGCGACAAGCCGGTTATCTGGCAGCGGCCGGAATTTATGCCATCGATCATCATATTGATCGCTTGAAAACAGATCATACGAACGCTAAAATATTAGCTGAAACACTAATCAGTTTGCCATTCGTAAGTAGTATTATGCCGGCAGACACGAATATTGTAATCTTTGAACTCCATAAAAAATATAATCCGGATGAGTTTGTTGAAAAATTAAAACATCATGGAATAAAGTGTAATACATTTGGTAAACAAATGATCAGGTTCGTAACCCACCTGGATATCGGTGACGATCATATTGGCTACACTATTGATGTTTTGAAGAAATTCCACTAAACTGATTTAAATCTAATTATCCAAAATAGTGTAGCATCTAAATAAATACATTTGCATATGGAAAAGATTCTGATTGCCAACCGAGGAGAGATTGCACTGCGTATTATGCGTTCAGCCAGGGAAATGGGAATCAAAACTGTGGCTGTATTTTCTGAAGCTGACCGCAATGCATTACATGTAAGATATGCTGATGAAGCTGTTTGTATTGGACCGCCCCCCTCTTCACAGTCCTACTTATTAGGCGACCGAATAATAGAAGCATGCCTCAAAACTGGAGCTAAAGGTATTCATCCTGGGTACGGCTTTCTTTCTGAGAATGCTGCATTTGCAAGAATGGCTAAAGAGGCCGGACTGATTCTGATTGGGCCATCTCCAGAAGCCATGGAAATCATGGGGAATAAACTATCGGCAAAGGCTGCCGCAATGAAATTTAACATTCCTATGGTTCCCGGAACCGAAGAAGCAGTTACTGATATCCAAATCGCACAAAAAAAAGCAGAGGAAATTGGCTTTCCAATTCTTATAAAAGCGGCTGCAGGTGGAGGTGGAAAAGGCATGCGGATTGTCGAAAAGCAGTCTGACTTTATAGAGCAAATGGACTTGGCCGTATCTGAGGCATTATCTTCATTTGGAGATGGTTCTGTATTTATCGAACGTTATGTTTCTTCACCCAGGCATATAGAAATTCAGGTTTTGGGTGATAATTACGGAAATATCGTGCATTTTTTTGAACGGGATTGTTCAATTCAAAGGAGGTACCAGAAGGTTGTTGAAGAAGCCCCTTCATCTGTTTTGAGTGAAGAATTGAGACAAAAAATGGGTGAATGTGCAGTAAATGCTGCAAGATCATGCAATTATATTGGAGCCGGAACAGTTGAATTTATTTTGGATGAGAACCTTGATTTTTTCTTTCTTGAAATGAATACACGCTTACAGGTTGAACACCCGGTTACAGAAATGATAACTGGTGTAGACCTTGTAAAAGAACAAATCAAAATTGCAAGGGGTGAGAAATTAAGTTTTAAGCAGGAAGACCTGAAAATAAGAGGTCATGCTATGGAATTAAGAGTTTATGCTGAAGATCCGGCAAATAATTTCCTACCTGATATTGGCAGGCTTCAAACCTATATCACTCCCAAAGGTCCAGGTGTACGCGTGGATGATGGATTTGAACAAGGTATGGAAATACCTATTTATTATGATCCTATGATTGCTAAGCTGGTCACTTATGGAAAAGACCGGACGGAAGCCATAGAACGAATGATCAGAGCAATTGACGAATACCAAATTACCGGAATTCAAACTACACTTAGTTTTGGGAGATTTGTTATGCAGCATGAAGCATTTATCTCAGGAAACTTTGACACCCATTTTGTAAGTAAGTATTTTCTTCCTGAATATTTAGGAGATGAAAATGAAGATGAAGCCATGATAGCTGCATTAATTGGAGCTGAGCTTATGACGCCAAGTAGTACAGGCAGCGCAACAAACACCAATCAAACTTCGAGATCATCTTCATGGATGAAAAATAGAAAATCGTATTAAACTTGATACTATAAATTATGTTTACAGGTATAATAGAGACAGTGGGAACAGTTTCCAGCTTAAAAAAAGACCGGGATAACCTCCAAATGATCATTCAATCTGAGCTTTCAAACGAATTGAAGATCGATCAGTCTGTTTCACATAATGGTGTTTGCTTAACTGTAATTGCAATAGGTTTGGGTACCCATACTGTAACTGCTATAACTGAAACATTGAACAAAACAAACCTGGGTAAACTCAAAGAAGGTGATCAGGTTAATCTAGAACGATGTATGCAGATAAATGGAAGGCTTGACGGGCATATTGTACAGGGCCATGTTGACCAAACTGGAATTTGCACAGAATCAATTGAAAAAAATGGCAGCTGGGAATATACCATTAGCTATGATCCTTCAGTTGGAAACATCACCGTTGAGAAGGGTTCAATCTGTGTTAACGGTATAAGTCTGACAGTTGTCAACTCCAAAAAGGATTCTTTTTCTGTTGCAATAATACCCTATACGTATGAAAATACCAACATGCAAAGCCTACGAGTTGGTGACACTGTAAATCTGGAATTTGATATTATTGGAAAATATGTTGCTCGATTAGCCCTTCAAAAAGATGGGAGATGGGAGAAATGAGATAGGAGATAGGAGACAAAGTCGAAACCATCGTAATTTCAATCAAAAACAATTCCTTGAGAAAATAAGCAAGATAGACTACCGGGTTTATTGCAAATGCTACTTTACCCGTGCTGTACGTCCTTTTGAAAAACAACACCGGTTATAATAAACCTTGCCGGAGGAGGTAGCTTCCGGCTATGGGTAAAATTAGATGTAAATCGCGATTTCTTGCCGGAACTACCCTGAAGGAAAGGGCTGAACTTACCTATAACACGCAGGTATTGATTTCAAAAATAAAATTATGGTTGTTTTAGAGCACTATCCGAGCAATTATAATCTATGTCTGTAGAATTTCCGAAACTTCATCATAGTTATGATTCTGCAAGAGTTCGAGTATAAGTAAATTATTTTACGCTGTATTTTGTGCAGAAATCTTCAGGGAAAGAAGTAAAATGGTAATAAATAAGATGATTATCATATAAACCTCTGCGATGGTTTAACCATTAAAAATAGTTGGTAGAACAAGGAGCAATGATTCAGGACAATAATTAAAATTTCAAACTACCAGTACTTCATCAGACCTCTGAAATCTGACATCAGGCAACTGTTTAACTAATAATAGGTACCAATTGCTACTCTATCGCCTTCCCCTTCATTGCAGACGAAATTGCGGTGTTCATCAAGCGCTCAGCAAAAGGTCTAGTAAACTCATTAAGTTCATCAATACTTTTATGAATCAGATCCTTATCTCCGGAGTTTAGAGAAGATTTTAGAGCGCTGATTAATTTATGAGTATCATTTGCTTCTTGCTCAGAAACTTGTGCCCCATTCTTTTCCAAAAATCACTCAACTGTATAAACCATTTGTTCCCCCTCAGTGCGGGCTTCTATTATCATTCTTTTACTTACGTCCTCTTTAGCATTCTGAATACTGTCGATAAGCATTTTTTCAACCTGCTCATCGGTGATACCATAAGTTGGTTTCACTTCAACTTCCTGTTTAACCCCTGATCTCAGTTCAACAGCCTCAACGGTTAATATTCCATCAGCATTCAATCTGAAATTAATATCAACTTTTGGAAAACCTGCAGGCATCGCTGGAATTCCTTTGAGTTCAAATTCTGCTAGTTTCCGATTTTCAGAAACAAGATCCCGCTCGCCCTGATATACAGAAATTTTCATATTGATTTGCCCGTCTATAGAGGTAGTATATTGTCTTCCAGCTTTAGTAGGCACCTTTGCGTTGCGAGGTATAATCACATCCATAAGACCGCCCATGGTTTCAATACCCAGAGAAAGTGGCGTAACATCCAGCAACAAAATATCCTTTCTGTTACCAGCCAGAATATCCGACTGAATGGCAGCCCCTAATGCAACTACTTCATCAGGATTGATTTGATCATGAACCTCTTTCCCAAAAAATATTGACACCTTTTGTTTAACCAATGGTGTGCGCGTTGAACCTCCAACCATTACAACTTCTTGGATATCACCCGTATTTAGGTCTGCATCTTTCAATGCATTTTTACAGCAAGTTATTGTTTGATCAACAAAGGAAAGGATTAGCTCTTCAAATTTATGTTTAGTTATTGCGCAAGGAATGTTATCAACAAAACCATTAAAGATATTCTGAGTGCTCAATACCTTTTTTGCCTCTTCAGCTTTCAAACGTAAAGCCTGACTTAAGGAAGAAGTCAAAAGATTATCACCCAAATCATTCTGTTGAATCCAGTAATTAACAATTGCACTATCGAAATCATCTCCACCTAAAAATGTATCTCCATTTGTTGAAAGGACTTCAAAAATTCCGTTCTGAATTTTTAAAATAGATACATCAAACGTTCCACCTCCCAAATCATAAACAGCAATAATTTTTTCTTCTTCCGGATCCAAGCCTATACCGTAAGCCAAACTTGCAGCTGTTGGCTCATTCACAATTCGCAAAACATCGAGCCCGGCAAGTTTGCCTGCATCACGGGTTGCCTGACGCTGACTATCATTAAAGTATGCAGGAACAGTAATTACCGCACGATTTACTGCAGTTTTCAAGGCGTGCTCAGCCCTTTCCTTCAATTCTTTCAATATCATTCCCGAAAGTTCAATCGGCGTAAAATAGTTATCTCCTGCTTTTATCTTGACCAGACTTTCACTGTTATCGTCTATGATTTTATAAGAGAATAAATCGCTGTGTTCTTGAACATCTTTAAAAGAGCGACCTAAAAGTCGCTTTACGGAAAAAATTGTATTTTGAGGATCAGAAATTAAATATTCTTTCGCTTCATTGCCTATTATAAGTCCGCCCCCTGCTTGGAAATGAACTACTGAAGGCACTAATACACCTTTACCTGTATCATTTATTACCTGTGGCTTTCCCTCAGGATTAATAAATGCGACCAGACTATTCGTTGTACCCAAATCAATCCCAACAATTACTTCTTCCTTCTGTACAGAACCGGTTGCAATATTAATAGAAACTTTAGCCATAATTGCTGATCAACAATGCACAAAGGTATATAGTTTAGCCACAATACGGAACTATTCCATTCAAATAGAATTTTTATTACAATCTGATTAGTATTTAGAAAAGCGTATGGCAGTTTTATGTTAAAATAATCGTGTTTTTATTAAACCTTGCTGCCGGATTATGAAAACACTAATTTAATCTGAGTTCGATATAACATTTTGCTTGGCTAATATTAGACTCAAGTTTTTCTCTTCTTTTAGAAAGCAGGGGCTGTTTCTCTTCGCTTAT
>JAURKO010000113.1 GCA_030831705.1 Daejeonella sp.
AGCAGAAGTTGAAGCGGCAATTAATGAAAATACAGCCATGTTGTGGTTCTTAAACAGGGAAGTACATAAAGGCCAGATAAAGCACGAAGAATGGCTTGAGATAGGTAAAAAGTTTAATCTTCCAACTATGATTGATATTGCTGCAGACGTTCCTCCGGTTGAAAATCTGTGGAAGTTCAACGATATGGGCTTCGACTTGGTTGTGATATCAGGTGGCAAGGCTATGCGCGGACCACAGAGTACGGGAATTTTAATGGGTAAAAAGAAATATGTTGATGCTGCCCGTCTGAGTAATAATCCAAGAGGCGGTATAGGTCGCGGACAAAAAGTTAATAAGGAAGAAGTGCTTGGATTGTATGCCGCACTTGAGCGATTTGTTAATTTAGATCATAAAAAAGAATGGGAGATGTGGGAAAGAAAAATTGCTTTTATTGCAAGTACGATCAAAACTATTCCTGGGGTAACTACAAGTTCTTACGTGCCTGAAACACTGGATAATCAAATGCCGACGCTTAAAGTTACATGGGATCCAGCTAAAATCAACGTAACGAATGTGGAAATGGGAGAACGTCTGCGTAAAGGTAATCCTTCTGTTGAAGTAATTTCCTGGGAGGCTCCTAATACTCTTCGCTGCGGCATGCATGTGCTTGAAGCGGGTGAGGAAAAAATTGTTGCGAGCCGATTAAGGGAAGAACTATTGAAGGCTTCAGTGTAAATTATAAATTTTAAAAAAAATCATAAAATGCAAAAACGTTATTTCTTATTCACAGCGCTGTATTTACTCGCTATTTTATCAGTTCAGGCTCAATCTTATCAAACATTACTCAAAGGTGGGCATCTGATTGATGCGAAAAATAACTTGAACAAAGTTATGGATGTCGCCATTAATAATGGAAAAATAGCAGCTATAGCGGCAAATATTGACCCTAAATTAGCTAAACAAGTGATCGATATCACCGGGAAATATATTACTCCTGGATTAATTGACATTCACGGACACGTTTTTGCGGGTACCGACCCCGAAGGACAGCTTGAGAATGGATTTTCATCTCTTCCTGCAGATGGGTTTACTTTTCGGGTCGGAGTTACCACCATTGTAGATTGTGGCGACTCAGGTGCAGAGACTTTTGAATTGTTCAAGAAAAACGTAATTGATAAATCTGAAACGCGGGTTCTGGCATTTTTAAATATTTCAAGAAAGGGAATGTATGGCAGTGAGTATTCTTTGGAACAGCAAAATAATAGTTTTTTTGACCCTGTTTTTGCCGCAGATGTTGCTAAACATTACAGTGATTATATTGTTGGATTCAAAGTGGCACATTATCACAAATCTGACTGGGTTGCTGTTGACAGAACGGTTGAGGCAGGTAAACTTGCCAATAAACCAATCATTGTAGATTTTGGAGGAGCAATACCAAGATTGTCACTGGAAGAGCTTTTCCTTAGGAAAATGCGTCCTGGGGATATTTTTACGCATACTTACGGACAAATAATTCAGACCAAAGAGACTATAGTAGATCTTGAAACTAAAAAATTATATCCGCATGTTCTCGAAGCTAGAAAACGAGGAATTATATTCGATGTAGGTCATGGAGGTGGAAGTTTTACCTTCTCACAAGCAATTCCGGCAACTCAGCAGGGATTTTTTCCGGAAACCATCAGTACCGATTTGCATACAGGAAGTATGAATTCTGCCATGAAAGATCAGTTAAATGTGATGTCTAAATTTTTGGCTCTGAACATGCCTTTGGCAGATGTAATTAAGGCAAGTACCTGGGCTGCTGCGAAGGCTATTAAGCATGAAGAACTCGGACATCTTTCTGTTGGTGCAATAGCAGATGTTACTGTTCTGAATTTGCGAGAAGGCAAATTTGGTTTCTATGATGTTGCCAGATTTAAAAAAGAGGGTAAAAATTTACTGGAATGTGAAATGACTATTAAAGGAGGAAAGATTGTTTACGATCTGAATGCGATGTCGTTTCCACTAGCTAACTAATAAGCTCTGAAATTTATTAATTATCCAAAAACTATTTTTAAAATCATGAAAAAACAAATCAAATATTTTCTTTTTATACTATCTGCAAGTGTTTTATTAGTCAATGCTGCTAATGCTCAATCTGTTAGTACAAGTCCGGAGGCCAGAATTAAAGAATTAGGGATAAAATTAAGAACACCCGGTCCCTCTTCGGCAAATTTTTTAGGAGCAGTAAGAGTTGGTAATCTGGTTTATCTTTCTGGTCAGGGACCATTGAAAGAGGATGGAACATTTATGATTGGCAAAGTAGGTAAGGAATTTAGTTTTGAAGAGGCAAAATATGCGGCACGCTTAACGGGTATTAGCTTGTTGGAGTCTTTGAAAGCTGAAGTAGGAAATCTTAGTAATGTTAAGCGAATTGTTAAGGTTTTAGGTATGGTCAATGCAGTACCTGAATTTGATAATCACTCTCAGGTAATCAATGGGTTTTCTGATTTGATGGTTGAGGTATTTGGAGAAAATGGCAGACATGCACGCTCAGCAATTGGATTGGGATCCTTGCCTAGAAATATCCCGGTAGAGATTGAAATGATTGTTGAAATGAAGAACTGATTTTTTATTATTTAAAACTTTATACATGAAACGTAGAGACCTTATTAAATTTTTATCCGCTGCACCTCTGGCAGGAGGAATGATAGGCACAGGCTTAACTACCCAAACTGCAGTTGCAGGTGAAACTCTAGCTGCTAGTGCTGGTCGTGATCTTTTTAAAGAACTTGGACTAAAAACTTTTATTAATGCCTCATGTGTTTGCACATCCCTGACGGCTTCTTTAATGCCACCTGAAGTTACTCAGGCTATCGTAAAAGGAGCTGAAGAATTTGTGTTGCTGAATGATGTTTTAGATAAAGTGGGTGAAAAAATAGCTGAACTTTGCCATGCCGAGGCTGCTACTGTAACAGCTGGCTGCTGGTCGGCATTGGTGCAGGGTCTTGCTGGTGTGATGACGGGGATGGACCGGAAAAAGGTGATGCAACTACCAAATGTAGATGGCATGAGGTATGAAGTAATTCTTCAAAAGTCGCATGCAAATGGATACCATCAGGCATTGACCAATACCGGTGCTAAATTAATTCTGGTAGAAACTTTAGAAGAAGTTGAAGCAGCAATCAATGAAAAAACTGCCATGCTTTGGTTTTTGAACAGGGAATTAAATAAAGGAAAACTCAATTACGAACAATGGCTGGCCCTCGGCAAAAAGCATAACATTCCAACGATGATTGATATTGCCTCTGATGCACATCCGGTAGACAATCTTTGGAAATTCAATGATATGGGTTTTGACTTGGTTGCCATATCTGGAGGAAAGGCCATGAGGGGTCCGCAAAGTGCAGGTATACTAATGGGTAAGAAGGATCTGATTGCGGCAGCACGTTTAAGTGCACCGCCAAACAGTGGAATCTGCCGCGGTCATAAAGTAAATAAAGAAGAAATTCTGGCGATGTACGTCGCATTGGAAAGACATATTAAAATGGATCATGAGAAAGAGTGGAAGATGTGGGAAACTAGTATGGCAGTGATTGTAAATTCCATAAAAGGTATAAATGGAGTAGAAACTGAGGTTTTTATTCCTGAAATAGCAAATAATACGCCAACCTTACACCTTTCATGGGATAGTAATAAGATAAAAATGACCGGAAAACAGCTGAAGGAGCGTTTGTGGAATGGCAATCCTGGGATTGAAGTAATGGGTGGCGGAACAATGGGGGGAAAGAAGGATGGAATTGAACTTTCAGTATGGCAATTAAAGCCAGGCCAGGAGAAAATTGTTGCTGGCAGAGTAAAAGAAGAGTTAATGAAAGCTTCTGTTTAATTAGTATCAATTTTTAGCTGATTCCGTAAGATGAATAAGGTTGTCTTTTCTCGGCTTTTGTTAGGCATTTCAATTATTTCTTTGTTGATATCCCTTTACATGGCATCCAATGGCAATATTGCAAAGGCCGGGCCCTTTGTTATTGCCTTTTTATTGTCACTTGCCATTAGTTTTAGAGGTTTTCCTGTACTTCGCGGACTAACATTTACTACCACCATCTTATCTGTGGTTGCAACTTCATTGTATTATCCTCAATATTTTAAAGAGTATAACGGTTTTGAGTTCGCTACTTTAATTACTCCACTCATACAGGTAATTATGTTTGGTATGGGTTGTTCAATGGGTCTCAAAGATTTTATTGCTTTGGCAAAATCCCCTAAATCAGTATTAGTTGGTGTAATTAGTCAGTACACAATCATGCCTTTGCTTGGTTTTAGTCTGGCAAGTTTTACTAATTTTCCAGCAGAAATTTCTGCCGGAATCATTCTTTTAGGTTGTGCCCCAACTTCGGTAACTGCCAGCGTAATGTGCTACCTCGCAAAAGCAAATGTCGTGCTTGCCATTACCATTACTGCCATTACAACCCTGCTTGCGCCATTCCTTATTCCTTTATTGATGAAAATACTCGCGGGCGGATTCATTGAAATAAATGTTATGGAAATGATGTGGGGAATAGTGAAGATGGTATTTATACCAATCGGTGCCGGACTCATTTTCAATAAATTTTTACACGGTAAAGCTAAATGGCTCGATGACTCGATGCCTCTGGTTTCTATGATTGGGGTGGCCTTTATTGTTGCAATTATTATGGCAGCAGGCAGAGATAGCATTCTAAATATAGGTTTCGAGTTGATTATAGTGGTATTTCTTATGATTCTCTTTGGATTTTTCTTCGGATACTGGTTGGCAAGACTTTTCAAATTATCAGAATTTGATTGCCGTACAATTTCGATTACCACCGGAACTCAGAATGCAGGTCTTGTTTCCGGAATCGCAAAAGTTATGGGTAAAATTGCTACAGTCGGACTTGCAACTGCAGTTTGCGGACCAATAATGGGCTTTTCGTCATCGATTCTGGCTTCATACTGGAACAGTAATCCTCCTAAAGAAAAGCCTGAAACCGTTTTTGCAGATGCAAAGGTTGCCAATTCTTGATTTTTATACGTTTAATTTAATACCATGTCTTTTAAAATAGCCCTTCTTGGAATCTACCATGAATCCAATACCTTCGTTCCGCAGGAAACAACCACTGCCGACTTCCGGAATGGCAAGTACTTACTAGGGGAATCAATTAGAAAGGAATATCAAACCGCGCACAATGAAATAACTGGGATGCTTGAGGTTTTAGACAGAGAAGGTATGGAAGCTATTCCGATTCTATACGCATCTGCAACTCCCGGAGGGGCTGTCTCAGCAACTACTTATAATGGTCTTCTTAAAAACATGATGGATGAACTCGAAAAGGTTCTTCCAGTTGATGCGCTGCTTGTTATCCCTCATGGAGCCGGAGTTTCAGAAAAATTTTCCGATATGGACGGACACTGGTTAAGTGTTGTAAGAGAAAGAGTTGGTGATTCTATTCCTGTTTTTGGCACTCTTGATTTACATGCAAATGTTAGTCCGCTTATGGTCAAATCCACAAATGCATTGGTAGCATACCGAGAGAACCCGCATATTGATATGAGGCAGCGGGGTATTGAAGCCGCCAATTTACTGGTTGACCATTTAAAAGGTAAAACAAATCCTGTTCAGGTTTTGGTTCAGGTTCCACTTGCAATCAGTATTGAGCAACAACTAACAGCTAATGAACCTTGTAAAAGCCTATATGCTTATGCAGATGAATTAAGACGTGATCCTGAAATTTTATCCATAAGTATTCAGCATGGTTTTCCTTATGCTGATGTGGAAGAAATGGGGACTTCGATTATTGTTGTAGCGAATGAGAATAGTGAAAAAGCATTCGTTGTGGCCAAAAAGCTGGAGTCTTATATTCTTGATAGAAAGGAAACTTTTTTAGGGGTTAAAAACGATATTCAAACCTCGCTAGATTTAATTGATAAAAGTGAAAAGCCGGTTTTATTGCTTGATATGGGTGATAATGTTGGCGGGGGAGGACCTGCAAATAATTGCTGTATCCTAGAAGCCTTCGAAGCAAGCAAAAAGTACAAATATTTCGTTTGTATGTATGACCCTGAGGCGGTTCGTATGGCAGGAAACCATAAGCCGGGAGATTGGTATGAACTGATTATTATTGGAACTGGAGAGGATAGAATTAAAAGCTGTAAAGTTAAAGTTAAATTGTTGCGTATAACTAATGGTGAATTCAAGGAAAGCAATCCAAGGCATGGGGGACAGATCAATTTCAATATGGGTAAAACAGCTGTTGTTGCTACTGAACAGGGTAGCCAAATTATGCTTACCTCTACACGAGTGATGCCATTTAGTTTGTATCAATTAACTTCTCAAGGTGTTGAGCCTTCTGATTTTGATGCAATCGTTGCCAAAGGTGTTAATGCCCCAATTGCAGCTTATGCCCCAGTTTGTCCGACAGTAATTCAGGTGAATACTCCCGGAGTTACCCAGGCGGATATGACCTTATTTAGATTTGAAAACAGGCGAAAACCTTTATTCCCATTTGAAAAATAATTACTCATTCAAAATATTTCAAACCTTGTCAAGGTTTAATTTTGGAAATAGCTTAATAAACTGATAAACTATGAATAGCCAAAAAAACAATAAAAGCGCGTACAGAACAGACTTTCTCGTCTTAATAGTTTTACTATTTTTTAGCCTGGTGAATTCACAGGCACATGCCCAGGCTGCAAAAGATAATCTGCGCCCGGCTGCACTTGGTAAGAATGGTATGATTGCTACAGCCAATCCACTTGCAACACTGGCCGGACAGAAAATTTTGGTTAAAGGTGGAAATGCGATTGATGCAATTGTTGCCGCAGCCGCTTCACTTAATGCTGCAGAACCATATATGTCTGGAACTGCCGGTGTTGGATATATGCTGTTCTATTCGGCGAAAGAAAACAGGGTTAGATCTCTTGTTTTTGGTGGCTGGGTACCTGAAACTTTCAGAATTACAAAATTTAAAACTGATGCGAAAGTTGCAGATGGTGCAGGTCATGGGGCAATGGAAAGTATCGGACCCAGAATTGCTTCAGTTCCCGGAAATCTTGCAGGTTGGGCAAGAGCATTGAAAGATTATGGAACAATGCCTCTTTCTGAAGTGTTCGAAAGTGCAATTGATTACCTTGAAAATGGGGTTCCAATTACCGAATTTGATCAGGCAATGTGGGCTGGTACTGTCAAAAGAATTGCTCCTCATGCTGAATCAAGAAAGATTTTCTTTAAAAATGATAAAGATCCTTTTGTTATTGGCGATTATTTTTCAAATAAGCCCCTGGCCAAAACAATGAGACGAATTGCAAGTGAAGGGATTGATGTTTTTTACAAAGGTGAGATTGCTAAGGAAATGGCAGCTGCCTTTGCACGTGATGGTGGTTTTATTACTGAAAAGGATCTGGCTTCTGTACCTGATAAAGTACAATGGGTCGATCCTATCTCCATTAAATACCGTGATTATAAGGTGTACAACAATCCTCCACCGGGAATGGGTTTGCAGCAGTTACAAACATTGAAGATCATGGAGGGTTTTGATCTGCAAAAGATGGGTCATAATAGTGTAGACTATCTGGCGCATTTACTTGAGGCAGTGAATTTGAGCAGAATTGATACTGATCACTATATTGGCGATCCTAAATTTGTTTCTGTTCCTGTGGATATGTTGCTTTCTGAAGCATACATCGCTAAACAACGCGAAAAGGTTGTGGCTAAGGTGAAGGAAAGAAAGGCAGGATTGAAGCCTGAGACTTCTCAAAATATAAGTCCGGATGTGATTGACGACCCCAATGCTTCCAAATACAGATATGCTACAACAAGTCTTTCTGCAGTTGATAAATGGGGTAATGCAGTTGTAATTATTCAAACTCATGGCGGTGGTTTTGGTTCGGGTTATGTTGCCGGAAATACTGGTGTGGTATTTAATAGCGCATTGGATTGGATGACACTTGAACCTGGTAAAGCGAATACTGTAGCTCCGGGCAAAGCTGTTGGATGGTGTATTGGTGGGATGATGCAATTCCATAAGGATGGCAAACCTCAGCTGATTGTAGGTTCACCGGGAAGCTTCGGTATTTTACAATCTGTGCCGCAGGTTGCCATGAATAACATAGATTTTGGAATGAACATTCAGGATGCGATCAGCGCACCCCGCTTCAGGTGGAAGGATGAGCTGGGTTCAGTACCTGCGAAGGAAATTATTATGGAAACCAGAGTGCAGCCTAGCGTAATCAAAACATTAAAAGGTATGGGATATGTGATCGACACGAGCCTGGGCGACTGGTCAATGACGGTTGGAGGAGCTCAGGGGATAACAATAGACCGTAAAACCGGCTGGATGATGGGTGGTGCCGATCTTAGAAGAAATGGATATGCAGTGGGTTGGTGATCCCCGAGAACGTTATTTATTTTATAAAAATCTATTAAAATGAAAGCAAAAAATATAAATCCCAGAAGGGACTTTATTAAAAAATCAGTTTTGACTGCAGCCGGATTGAGTCTTGTTCCCGGTTTTGTGCTAGGTAAGGATGGCGAAATTACTGGTATAACTGAGCAAATGTCACGAGCGCTTGCAGGGCAGGATGGGATCAAGAAAGTCGCATTCATTA
>JAURKO010000114.1 GCA_030831705.1 Daejeonella sp.
AATTGAATTTTTGGGATTTTTACCTGTATAACCAATGCTATTTTCAAAACCTTGTGTTTGATTATAAGCCAACCCAAAATTGAAACTTAGCCATCCTTGATCAAGACTGGCACCCTTTGGCTTTCCTAATCTGGAATGAAACACAACTGCAGCATTTGCAAGACCAAGTTTATCACCCCTTGAAGTGGTTTTCTGTCCTAAATAGTTTGAACTATTGTTGTGCCCATTAAATTCCGGGGTTAAACTCAGTTCTGAACGTGTAAACAAACCTATTCCGGCTGGATTACCCCCAACTGAACTTAAATCGCCCCCAACTCCTGTTTGAGCTCCAATTGCTTTAAATCTGGCAGTACCTCCCCATTGGGATCTTGAAAAACGTAATGCATCTTCCGAATACTGGGCATATAGATCACCTGTAGCAGTCACTATGACTACCAAAGAGAATAAAACTCTTAATTTCATAACGTATTGTTCTTAATTTCCTCTCTGGGGACGAGCACCACCGCTGCTGCCACCACCGTTGTTGTTGGATGGTTGTGAACTTCTTGACCCTGAACCATTATCCTGTCTCGGAGCGGTATAAATTCGTTCTGGCTGGGATGGTCTTTGAGGAGGAGTTTGATTTACTCTGGCAGGGCGTGTCTCCGGTTGTGTTCGGGTGGTAGAACCGCCAGTGCCTGGTTGTGCACCGTAACGTTCTGCTCTTCCTCGCGATTGTATGATATTACCGCTATTGTCCCTAATTATAGAACCCGGTACCCCAATAACTGCACCCCTTTCCATAGGAGTATTGTCGCTTGCTCTTGTTGGCCTGGCACGATAGTTCGGAGCTGTGAATGCCGGACTACTGTAAATGCCGCTGTAATATCCTCGATTGAAATTACCTCCATTGAAATTGCCTCCCCCAAATCCAACTCCAAATGAGTTATACGGATTAAAGTAAGAATAGGGTCCCCAGAAATTTGAACCATAATATAATCCCTGAAATCTCCACGGATTATAGCTGTAAAAACCACTATTAATCCCAATGCCCAAATTTATACCCGGTGATCCGAAATAACTATAAGGGAAGAAGGATGGACTAAAAAAAGGATCATAGTTATAACCATATATACTGTTATAATAGCTCAGTGAAGGATGATATCCTCTGAATCGGTTTATCCTGGATGTATAATCAGAATAGCCATAATTACTGTACGTATCACCATATAACTCTTCGTCAGTTACGTAATCGTTTATGGGCTGTTCTTCACGAACAGCTTGTTGAGCTAGAACTATTTCTTTGGCTCTGGCATTGGAATAGTAAACATCGTCCTCTGGAACAGTGGATTGAACATTTTTGGTACTCATGCAAGAGGAGAGACCTAACGTGATACCTACAAAGGCGTGCAGTAGTGAGAAATAAACAATTTTCTTTATCATGGCCGTAGTATTTAAATTATAACGCTTAATGTATAGACGCTGTTATATCCCTGTTGGTTGCATTTCAAAATATTATAATACATCATCTAGTTTTATAACTTTGCTTAAAGTTTAAATTATATAAATATACGTAATTTTTTGACGCTTAAATAAGATGAGTAAGGGTTTAACAAGTAGAGAAGAGGATTATTCACAGTGGTATAATGAGTTAGTAAGTAAAGCTGACATGGCTGAGCACTCTGCAGTGCGGGGTTGTATGGTTATAAAACCCTATGGCTATGCAATTTGGGAAAATATGCAGGCTGCCCTCGATAAAATGTTTAAAGATACTGGCCACAGTAACGCTTATTTTCCATTGTTCATTCCTAAGTCATTTTTTTCAAAAGAAGCTTCTCATGTCGAAGGTTTCGCCACCGAATGTGCTGTGGTTACTCACTACCGACTAAAAAATGATGGAAATGGAAATATCATTGTTGACGAGGATGCTAAGCTCGAGGAGGAACTAATTGTCAGACCTACTTCTGAGACTATTATTTGGAATACTTATAAAGGATGGATTCAATCCTATCGAGATCTGCCTATTCTTGTTAATCAATGGGCAAATGTAGTCCGTTGGGAAATGCGGACAAGATTATTCCTCAGAACTGCTGAATTTCTATGGCAGGAGGGACATACAGCCCATGCAACTTCGCAGGAAGCTATAGAGGAAACGGAGCGCATGCTTGAAGTTTATGCCGATTTTGCAGAGAATTGGATGGCGGTTCCTGTAATCAAAGGCAAGAAAACTGCAAATGAGCGTTTTGCCGGAGCTTTGGATACCTATTGCATCGAAGCTTTAATGCAAGATGGAAAAGCTTTGCAAGCTGGAACTTCGCATTTTTTGGGTCAGAATTTTGCTAAAGCCTTTGATGTTAAATTTACAAGTAAAGAAGGGAAGCTAGATTTTGTTTGGGCTACTTCCTGGGGAGTTTCTACTCGCCTGATAGGTGCTTTAATCATGGCACATTCTGATGACTCAGGATTAGTTTTACCACCCAAGCTGGCTCCGATACAGGTAGTGATTGTTCCAATTTATCGTTCTGATGAAGAGCTCGAAAAAATATCTGAACTAGCTAGAATATTGTCAAAAGATCTCAAAAGCAAGAATATTTCGGTTAAATACGATGATCGTGATACCCTCCGACCAGGTTTTAAATTTGCAGAATATGAAATGAAGGGCGTTCCTGTTCGCCTGGCAATTGGTGGTCGTGATCTTGAGAATGGTACTGTTGAAATCGCCAGAAGGGATACCAAAGAGAAGCAAACTATCTCGAGAGATGGGATTGTTGATCACATAGAAAATTTATTGTCTGATATTCAACAGAATATTTATAATAAGGCACTGAAGTTCAGAAATGAAAATACCCGTGAAGCTAATTCCTATGACGAATTTAAACAGCTTTTGGATTCAAAAGCAGGATTCATTTCTGCACATTGGGATGGAAGTCCTGAAACAGAAAAACAGATAAAAGACGAAACTAAGGCCACGATACGCTGTATCCCTTTGAATAATAAACTCGAAAATGGAACTTGTATTGTTTCCGGAAAGCCTTCAATACAACGAGTTTTATTTGCCAGGGCATATTAATAATAAAGAAATGGAAGAAGTTGAATCCTATCAACACGTTTTAAAGTTGCTTGAGAATAAAGCTTCAGTAAAACAGCAAATTTTTAAAACCACGTCTTCGGTATTTAATTTGTTCAAGGTAGAACTTCAAGAAATCTGCTTGGATATGCAGAACGATTTTTCTAAGATTGATAAGAATGTTGAGATTAGTTATTCTGACCGTGGAGATTTTGAAGCACAGCTTAAATTTTCTGGCGATGTTCTAGTTATATCAATGCATAGTAATGTGTTTGGTTTTCCTCCTGAGCATGAAATCAATAAGCTTAAATATGTTCAGGATGATCCTTCTAGAAAATATTGCGGAGTCATTCATATTCATAATTTTCTTGCAGATTCATTAAAATATAACCGAACTACTGATATCGGATATTTGCTTGGAAGAGTCTTCATTAATAAGGAAGAGCATTTCTTTGTTGACGGTCAGAGTCAGCTGGGTTTTCTGTTTAACTCTTTTTGGAAAGGTAAACTCAAGAAGGAGCAGATCAGAAAGATTCTGGAACTGGCAATTATTTATTGCATGGATTTTGATCTTCTCACTCCACCGTTTGAAAGCGTTAGACAAATAACTCTTGAAGAAAAACAATATATGGGTTCAAATTCAGGGTATCCTACAGGTAAACGAATGGGTTATAAGTTTAGACAAGAACTTGATCCATCTTTAGTTCCGGTAAATAAGAGCAAATAGCCTGCTTAAATTCAATTTATTCAGAACCATATCTATAATTTTATCATTCGCAAGAATATTAATTAAACATCTATGAAATTCGGAACCAAAGCAATACATGCCGGACAGGAACCAGATCCAAGTACCGGGGCAATTATGACCCCGATCTATCAGACTTCAACCTACTGGCAGAAGTCGCCGGGAGATAACAAGGGCTTTGAATATTCCAGAGGGACTAACCCAACCCGTAAAGCATTGGAATCATGCCTTGCAGCACTTGAAAATGCAAAACACGGACTTGCTTTTTCTAGTGGAATGGGTGCTACAGATGCTGTGATGAAACTTTTGAGTCCGGGAGATGAGGTGATCACTGGAGATGATCTCTATGGTGGCACGTATCGAATGTTCACAAAGATTTTTGCAAACTATGGCATCAAATTTCATTTTATAAATATGAATGATGCCCAAAATGTGAAGCAATATATAAACCAGAATACTAAAATGATCTGGATCGAAACACCTACTAATCCAACTATGCAAATTGTTGATATTGAGGCTGTTTCGGCTATTTCTAAAGTCAATAATATTTTACTGACTGTAGACAATACCTTTGCATCGCCATACCTGCAGAATCCGATTGATCTTGGAGCCGACATTGTTATGCATTCCGTTACAAAATACCTAGGTGGTCATTCGGATGTTGTAATGGGAGCCTTAATGCTGAATGATGATGATCTTTACAAACGTCTTTGGTTTATTTATAATGCCTGTGGTGCAACACCCGGACCAATGGATAGTTTTCTTGTATTAAGAGGACTAAAAACCCTTCATCTTCGAATGAAAGCACATTGTGAAAACGGACGGCAAATTGCTGAATATTTGAAAACACACCCTAAAGTTGACAAAATATACTGGCCAGGATTTACAGATCATCCAAACCACAATATAGCAAAAAAGCAAATGCGTGATTTTGGCGGAATGATTTCTATAACATTGAAAGGAGCTGATTTAAAGGAAACTTTCAGAATAGCTTCCTCTTTTAAGGTTTTTTCTTTAGCTGAATCACTTGGTGGAGTGGAGTCTCTGATTAATCATCCGGTTACAATGACCCATGGGTCTATTCCTAAATCAGAACGTGATAAAGTTGGAGTAACTGATAATTTGTTACGATTAAGTGTAGGAGTAGAGGATATAGAAGATTTGCTTGATGACCTGAAACAGGCTCTTTCCTGATTAAAAGGCACTAAATGACTAAATATCCGGCATCAATTCATTCTTTTCAGGAATTAAAAGGCTTTCTTGATTTTAAATATGATCAATATAATCAGCCTGGCTTTATTGAAAATGATCCGATCTGTATTCCACACTTGTTCAGTAAAAAACAGGATATCGAGATCATGGGTTTCTGGGCAGCTATTCTAGCCTGGGGACAAAGAAAAACTATTATTAATAAGTGTAAAGAGCTTATACATCTCATGGATGGCGCTCCTCATGATTTTGTTTTAAATCATCAGGAAACAGATCTTAAGCGGTTTATTAATTTCAAGCATCGTACTTTTAACCTGACGGATACACTGTACTTCATAGAATTTTTTAAACAACACTATTTAAAGTCTGATACATTAGAAACCGCATTTAATGCATTTAAACCATATATTTCTCAAAAAGAATTTGGTGTAGAAGAAAAGTATTCACCTGGATTTATAGAAAACGAATCTTTACCAGGTTATAGGAGGGAACTCAAACATAGTAAGCCGGAAATTCCAATTGAAAATAACTTAAACTCATTTAGGAACTATTTTTTCTCCCTGCCTGATTATCCGGCACGTACTAAAAAGCATATCAGTTCTCCATTACAAAAATCTACGTGTAAAAGACTGAACATGTACCTGAGATGGATGGTAAGGAAAGATGATCGGGGTGTCGATTTTGGTATTTGGAATAGTATTAAACCTTCTGATTTGGTCTGTCCAACTGATTTGCATGTGGAACGTGTTGCAAGGAAGTTAAAATTAATCACCCGAAAACAAGTTGATTGGCTAACTGCAACTGAACTTACTGAGAACCTTCGCCAATTTGATCCTCAGGATCCTGTTAAATATGATTTTGCACTGTTTGGATTAGGTATTGACGAACATTTTCAAAACCAGAAATTCTAAATTTGATCTATCAAAATCGCCTAATTTTATTGCTTATCATTTTTTATTTTTCGAGCTCTTAATCGTGGAAATTTGATTGGCGTTTTTTCTATTACTTCATCACCCAGAAGAACACCCCAGGGCTTAAACATTTCTGATCGATCGAAAATAACTTTAAAAATAGCAATCATTGGCAACGCAAGGAACATGCCCGTAAATCCAGCAAGAGTTCCGGAGACAAATACCCCCATAATCGCAGCAAAAGCATTTATTTTGACCTTTGAACCTACAATTCTTGGCATTAATATGTTATTATCAAGAAATTGAACAATTGCAATTACTCCTAAAACTATAAAAACCGGTAGTATTTCTTGTGAATTTGTTAATGTTAAAAGTACACCGATTATGTTCCCAATCAATGCACCTATGTAAGGAATAAGATTTAATATGGCAAAAATTACACCAATTAAAAGGGCATGTTTTATTCCGAAAAGTAATAATATACCACCCAAAAGGATAATAATATAACTGATTTGAATGATTAGCCCAATCAGATAGCCTTTAATGATATGTTCCGTCTCTTTCATTACTTCCTCAACTTTTTTATGCTCTGATTTTTCAAACCAAATAAAAACAAATCTTATTAGAAGACTTTTGTAGGATAGAAATAGATAGATATAAATAGGAACTAAGCCAATATAAATCAATATCGAGGTGATTGAGTTTGCAGCACCACTAATAATATTTCCAGCATTTGCTAAAACCTTGTCACTTTGACTATTGATGAATTTTAGTTGCTCAGGAGTTGAAAAATTAGTCTTTTGATTTATCCATCCACTTAAATCTTCCAAGTGCTTTGAAATATTTTTTCTTATTTCTGGAAATTCCGCTGCCAAACTATTGAATTGTCCGGTAAAAAACCACAGCACCAATGCAATCATGAGTGCACCTAACAGGATTGGAAGAAAGATCGCTAAAAATTCAGGAGCTCCTTTTGAACGTAAGAATCGATAAACAGGAAGTAATACAATGCTGAGAAAAAATGCCAAAATAACTGGCATTATAATGTTTTGACCATAGGACAAAATCATCCCAAGAAGACAAATTCCCATTAATTCAATTGATCGTTTAACGGTCAGTGGTAATTCCTTCATAAATTATTATTTTCTGTGGTTCATCCCAATCATTAATCTGATGAAATCGTGTTAAAACAAAATCACAGATAAAAAATTAAAACGTTATTTATTTATGAAATTTATAAATATTAAATGTAATTCAGTTACTGATTTTCAATAATTTATAAAATTAGCTGATGTCTTGATATTATTATCAGGTTTATAATCTGAATAAGAATACTTCAATTAATTTGTATTTCTTCAAGCTTATGTTAGATTTGTAATGCTATAGGTTTCCGAAATCAAAATCGGAATTAAAAGGGAACCGGGTTAGAATCCCGGACAGTCCCGCTGCTGTGTTCTCTATAACGGTATCCAAATTTAAGCCACTTTTCGTCCTAGGCGAATGGGAAGGCAGGATAACCGGGAGTAAGTCAGAAGACCTGCCTCTGCATAATAATTCATAGCTTTCGGGGATTGAAGCTTGGAGAGGACTATTCTTAAGGATAGATCTATTTCTGGTATTCCTTCATTCTGTTTGCTGTGGGATCAAAATCCACAACAAAATGAAAACAAAAAAACTTTATGTTGGCGTAAGTCTGGGACTTGCACAACTCATACTGCTAAACAGTAGTATCCTGGCACAGGAAAAACCTGTGTCTAATCTTGATGAAGTGGTGGTTGTCGCCAGTCGTTCTCCCAAAAGATTATCGGAAATTGGTAAGGTAGTGCGGGTAATCACCGCCGAAACAATTTCAAGAAGCCAGGGTAGAACCTTACCTGAATTGTTAAATAATGTTGCAGGCTTAACAATAGGAGGGAATGGAGGTAATCCCGCAGACGTTAAAGCAGTATATCTTCGTGGAGCAAGTGCAGGCAATACCTTAATACTGATCGACGGTATTCCGGTTAATGACGCCTCTGAAATTTCGGGAGAGTATAATATATCATCTATTCCAATTGAAAACATCGAGCGTATCGAGATTTTAAAAGGAGGGAATTCTACATTATATGGGTCAGATGCTGTTGCAGGTGTGATAAATGTAATTACCCGAAAAGGTAGTGGTCAATTGGCAGCAAACCTGCTGGCAACCGGAGGTAGTTACGGGACTTATAAACAGGTTTTAGGTTTGAGCGGACAAATTGAAAAAACCTCAATAACATTCAATGCATCTAATCTGGATTCAGATAATTTCTCTTCAGCAATCCCTGCAAATGGGGAGACTGGGTTTGATAAAGATGGGTTCCACCAAAAATCTATGATATTTAATTTAGGGCATCAGGTTAGCAATAGGTTTCAACTTAGAGGTAATTTTCAGGCAAATAATAACTCTGCCGATTTAGATAATGGTGCCTTTAGTGATGCAAAAGATTACACCTATAGTAAATCTTCCTTTTTGGCCGGAATTGGAGGTAAAATTGATTTTAATAAAGCCGTTCTTAATTTTAATTTAAGTCAGAACAATCTTAAGAATAAATACAACAACCGGGGTTCAGTTACCAATAATGCTGGTAATATTACACACCTTGAAAGTAACTTGAATTATACATTTAATAAATTTATTGACTTTGCCAGCGGTGTTTCGTTCAGAAAACTGAGTACCGATCAGAGCAATCCTTATAGTTCAAGGTTATTTGCAGATAATTCTATCAAGAGTTTGTTCAGTTCCTTGTTTATTAAGTCCAAAATGGGTTTTCAGGCCGAGATTGGTGGGCGTTTAAACGACCACAGTGAATATGGTACCAACTTTACTTACACCTTAAATCCTTCTTACCTGATTGCCAGTCGTTATAAAATATATGCCAATTTTTCATCTGCATACCGTGTACCATCCTTGTACCAGTTATTTTCTGAATATGGTAATTTAGCACTCAGTCCCGAAACATCTATTACCTACGAAGCTGGATTCGATTTAAATTTTTCAAAAGATATAAACCTTTCGCTTTCATATTTTAAGAGGAATATTGAAAATGTGATTGATTTTGGTCAGGTTTCTGCCGGAAATTTTGGATATATAAATCAAAACCAGCAAAATGATAAGGGTTACGAATTAGAACTAAGCTATAATCCTTTAAGATTATTGAATCTGACAGCGTTTTATGCTTATGTTGATGGGGAGGTAACTACTCCGGCTGCTACCTCATTTAATCTTTTCAGAAGGCCGAAAAATTCTTTCGGACTGAATGCTGGATTGGATGTAAGCAAATCACTTTCTTTAAATTTAATATACAAGTTTACTGGTGATCGCATGGATCGGTATTTTGATGGCAAGACTTTTAAAACCGTAGAGGCGGATTTAGGTTCATTTAATATTCTTGATGTTTATGCACAGTTTAAAGCATCTTCTAAACTTACTTTGTTTGCAGATATTAAGAATGTTCTGGATGAGGATTATATAGAATTCGCTGGCTATCAAACTAGAGGTCTCAACTATAATGCTGGTTTGAGATTAGATATTCGATAATTAACTAGTGCAAATCCACAATAGCGATGAAGTTAAATTCATCGCTATTTTTAATGTTATTATTATAAGTTCTAATATCATCATAAGGTGGTGATGTTACTGTTA
>JAURKO010000115.1 GCA_030831705.1 Daejeonella sp.
TTGTTTTTTCTGAGCAGGTACTGCCGCCTGAATCTGAGGTTTGGAATCTTGTTTTTTTAAGATGCTGCACGAACTCATCAATAAGATCATACAGGGAAATAACATGATTAAAGAACTAATTGAATTAGGTTTCCGCATTTAAAATTATTTTTTTCTGATAATGTATATACCATCTCGTACCGGGAGAATCAGTTTCTCAACTCTTTGATCAGAGCATATCATCGTATTAAAATCGGAGATTAATGTGGTAGCCGAATCTGTTTTCTTCTCTCCAATCACTTTTCCACTCCATAGAACATTATCTACAATAATCAAGCCTCCACTTCTCAGCTTATTGATTGATAAATTATAATAGGTTTCATTGTTTTTTTTGTCGGCATCGATGAAAATAAGATCAAATACCTCATCTAGATTTGGTATAATTTCAAGGGCATCTCCAATGTGATAAATTATTTTAGATCCCAGATCTGACTTAGAAAAGCTGTTTCGTACCATATCTTCCAACTCAGCATTGATATCTATGGTATGCAGGATACCATCTTTGCTCAGACCTTCTGCAAGGCACAAGCTAGCATATCCGGTGAAGGTTCCAACCTCCAGAATTCTTTGAGGGTTAAGCAATTTACTGAGCAGACTGAGTACTCGGCCCTGATAATGACCTGAAAGCATCCGTGGCAAAGAGACTTTAAGATTTGTTTCACGGTCTATTTGTTTGAGCAAATCACTTTCAGGGTCACAGGAGCTTTCCAGGTAGCTTTTAAGTTCATCACTTAGTAAATCCATACTGTAAAGATATAAAATTGGTTTTAGCCCTAAGGGATTGCTGGCTTAGCTCAGGCTTTTCTTTTCGAGATATGTTTGCAGGATAATTGTTGCTGAAATTGTATCCAAACGTTCTTTATTCTGTCGGTCTGATTTTTTAAAACCACTTTGAGCCACAACAGCAGATGCCATTTTTGAGGTAAAGCGCTCATCGATCTGCTCGACAGGAATTTCCGGAAAATGCTTTTTAAGTATGGTAATAAAGCCTTTTATTTGGGCTGCCGACTGTGAGGGGCTGCCATCCATTTGCTTTGGTTCACCTACCACGAAAAGCTCAACCTGCTCTGAAATGAGGTATTTTTTAAGATAATCAATGATGTCTTTGGGATGAATGGTATCAAGTCCGGTAGCTATAATCTGAAGAGGATCAGTTACCGCAATTCCAATGCGTTTAGTCCCATAATCAAAAGCAAGTACACGCATAGGCGGTTTAAATTATATCAAATAAATATAGCAGATTTTAAATGAGCATTAGGCAGACCATTAATGTTCCAAAGCAAATTTCTCACAAAGAACTATGGTGCTCATAACATCTTCAAGAGTTGTTTTGGGGTTAATCAAGCACATTCTCAAAACAACCTGGCCAAGCAGGATGGTGGTAACCAATTGTGCTTCACCAGAGGCCATCATTTTTGCAGCTATTTTTTGATTGACCAGATCTATTTTATCTTCCAACAAATTCTCTTTTACAGGATTGTACCTGAAATTGATTATTGCAAGATTAGCGGGGGATACTATCTCCCATTTATCACTTTTTCTAAGTACGGCTTCTACCTGCTCTGCTAACTTGATATTATAGTCAATTGCATCCCTGAAAGCCTTGAGTCCAAAGGTTTTGATTGACATATAGAACTTCAATGCCCTGAAGTGCCTGGTTAACTCTATACCATGGTCATAAAAATTGATCTCTGATTCATTTCCCTCAATATCCCTAAGATATTCCGGTTTTTCGGTAAAAGTGCCACTTAAACAGGTATGATCTCGAACCAGCAGACAACCGATTTCATAAGGCTGGAAGAGCCATTTGTGAGGATCTATCGTTAGGGAGTCGGCTTTATCAATGCCCTTAAGAATTTTTTTGCCCTTTTTTGATAATATAACTGCACCACCAAAGGCCCCATCTATATGGAACCAGATATTTTCCTTTTTAGCGATAACTGCGAGTTCTTCCAGAGGATCTATCGTTCCTGTATTCGTTGTGCCTGAAGATGCTATCAGGCAAAATGGTTTTAAGCCTTCAATTTTATCCTTTGCTATTGCATTTTTCAGTTTATTTATTGAAAACTTAAATTCTAGATTAGTTGGGATTATCCGTACCTGTTCCTTTTTAAAACCCAGGATATTGATCGCTTTAATATTGGATGAATGCGCCTGATCAGATAAGTAGATAATAGCTTTAGAAAAATCCTCGCCACATTTTACTTTTCTTGCAGTTGCCAGGGCGGTTAGATTTGCCATTGAGCCTCCGCTTGTAAAGATTCCTCCTCCTTTTTTTACCGGGAAATTGAAGAGTTTCAGCATCCAATTCAGTGTACTTATCTCAAGACCTGCTGCTCCTGCCGACCCCACCCATCCCCCTGCGAATATGTTAAAACCTGTCGCCAGCGTATCAGACATTACACTGATATAATTACTCGGACCAGGAACAAAAGCATATGTTTTTCGGTGAGTACTTACGTTGCTTTGAGTCATGACATTCTCAAGTACAAAGTTTAACACGTCTGTTGCAGGCATTGGATTTTCTGGAGCATCTTCAGAGAAAAGCTTGTCCATTTCTTCACGGCTTGCATTTTTTACAGGAAGCTTTTCATCCTGTTTTTCAAAATGTTCGATTACGGCATCAACAACCTTGTAGCCAAAGTCTTGCATGGCTTCTTTTGAAAGCCTTAATGCCTGATTTTTTTTAGAATTCAACGAGTGATTATAATTAGTTGAAGGCAAAATTAGATATTTTGAACCAGTTTAGGGACATATAATTTAACGCGAACTCGACATAATATTTAAAAACCACATAGAAACATAGCATTTTATAAATCTAAATGCATTTTAGACACAGATAGCCTTGAAGCTTCGCTTCAATCTATGTGATTTACAATCTATGTTTCCTTTAGGCATAATAAATGCCAATCTATGTGGTTAAATCTTTTTTTAGATGATTTAATATTCGAACTCACGTTAATTTAAGTCTTAAACCGGCTTCTGATTATTTTTGAGCGGTGCTTTCTGAAATACATTTATTCTAAAACTTAAATTTTCTTATTTTGCACCATGCTGTTTCAGGAAGTTATTGGTCAGAATGCAATAAAGGAACAATTGATTCAATCAGTTTTTGAGAACAGGGTTAGTCATGCACAATTATTTCTTGGCCCCGAAGGTTCAGGGAGTTTCGCACTTGCACTGGCCTATGCTCAATTCATTTCATGTACTGAAAAAACTGAAATAGATAGTTGTGGCAACTGTGCCTCCTGTAGAAAATATAACAAGCTGATACATCCTGATCTGCATTTTTCTTATCCATTTTTCAGAGGTGGTGAAAAGGAAGATTCGATGGCCGACCTCGGCGAGTGGCGTGATCTGGTTTTGAGTAATCCTTATTTTAATCTTGACGAATGGCGACTGAGATTGGATGCACAGAATAAACAACCCAATATAAACAAAGCCGAGTGTCTCAATATTCTGAACAGGCTTTCATTAAAAGCATTTGAATCGGAGTACAAAACGATGATAATTTGGCTTCCTGAATACCTGAAAAATGAGGGAAACCGCCTTTTGAAAACATTGGAAGAACCTGCAAATAAAACATTGATTATTTTGGTGGCGCAAAATCAGGATCAGATCTTAAACACCATTATTTCAAGAACTCAGCTGGTTAAAATCCCCGCATTGAAAAATGACGATATTTCAAGATACTTAATTGATACTAAAGACATTCCTGAAACACAGGCTTCTCGTATTGCTTATCTAAGTAATGGCAATTTGCAAGCCGCTCTGAACCATTTGAAAGAAGATGATCACGATGATTTCAGAAATTTTACAAGCTGGATGCGTATGACCTTCGCAGATAAAGGAGCTCAGATTATAGATTTTGTAGATATGCTCTCTAAATTGGGCAGGGAAAACCAGAAAAATATGTTGAGGTACGGAGTTCAGTTAATCCGGGAATGTATTATGATGGTATCAGGTGCAGAATCATTGGTGCATCTACCTTCGATGGAACATGATTTTGTGAAAAATTTTAGTAATCATCTGGATTTTGCTACCTGCGAAGCTCTGATCAATGAGCTAGAGAAGGCTCATTATCATATTGAGCGCAATGCAAACCCGAAAATTTTATTTTTAGATGTATCTTTACAGTTCGTTAAAATTTTAAAGTTTAATACGCTCCCTGCGGGGACTCAATATATACTGAATTAGATATGGGATGTGGTAGTTGTTCAACGGGTGGATGTGCTCCTGCAGGATGCAAGAGTAACGGATCGTGCCTTACCAATGGTTGTAGTAAGTTAGATGTTTATGATTGGTTGTCGCATATGGATATGCCATCTAATTTTAAAGCGTTTAATATTATTGAAGTTAAGTTCAAAGGCTCCAGAAAGGAGTTTTTTCTCAATACCGAAAATTTATATCTCGAAGCCGGAGAATTGGTTGCAGTTGAAACTACGACCGGAGGATTTGATGTTGGTCATGTTTCCCTGACCGGAGAACTGGTTCGGATGCAGTTAAAAAAGAGGCATGTTCGTACGGATGATGTTGTAAAAAAGATCTATCGCAAAGCTAGTCCGACAGATGTAGAAAAGTGGAAAATTTCAAAGGATCTAGAATTTGAAACCATGCACAAGGCAAGGGTTTTGGCTAAGGAACTCGGACTCGCAATGAAACTGAGTGATGTAGATTATCAGGGCGACCGAACCAAAGCCACATTTTATTATACCGCTGAAGGCAGGGTTGATTTCAGGGAATTGATAAAAAAGATGGCAGAGACCTTTCGAATCCGTATTGAGATGCGTCAGATTGGTATGCGTCAGGAAGCGAGCCGACTCGGGGGTATAGGATCTTGTGGGCGTGAGCTCTGTTGTTCCACCTGGTTAACAGATTTTAAAACGGTATCAACTTCTGCAGCAAGATATCAGAATCTTTCATTGAATACCCTGAAACTTGCCGGGCAGTGTGGTAAACTGAAATGTTGCTTAAATTATGAGCTGGATACCTATATGGACGCCCTTAGAGATATTCCAGATAATGTGGAGCGGCTGGAGACTTTGACCGGCACAGTCAGGCATCAGAAAACCGATATTTTCAAAAAGCTAATGTGGTTTAGTTATCCGAATGATGATAATTGGATCCCTCTGGATATCTCGAGGGTTAAGGAGATTCAGAAACTAAATAAGGAGGGAATTAAACCGGAATATCTGAAAATTGAGATCGCTGAAGAAGACAAGCCTGTTGTTCAAAAGACCTTTGATTATGAAAATGTTGTTGGTCAAGATAGTCTGACCCGTCTCGACAACAAAGGCGGCAAGAACAAGAGAAATAATCGGAACAAAAATCGGAACAAACTGAGAGGTCAGGGTGATCCAAATGTAGGTTCTGGCACTCAAGCTACACAAGAAACTGCACCAAAACCTCAGAACCCCAACCAGCAGCAAAGACCAGCTGGACAGCAAGCTGAAAGACCTGCTGGTCCAAATAGAAATAACAAGCGAAGAAAAAATTTCAGGAATAACAATAACCGTGAACGGCCTTCAGGAGATAATCCTGCCGGTGGAAAACCAACGGAATAGAATAATGAAAGCGGCAAAAATATCGATCTTCTTTTCTTTTCTCTTTGCTGTAATGCTGGTTTCTTGCAATGATCATCGTGCCATTGTGGACACGAATATTGAACTTGATAAGTACAATTGGTCTTATTCAGAAAAAGTCAAAATTCCATTTACTATTGAAGAGGTTGAAAAGCCATATAAGCTTTTTCTTAACCTTCGGCATACCTCAGATTATAACTATTCAAATATCTTTTTGCTTGTTCATATAACTGATCCAAATGGTAAAAGGACCACTGAAAGGAAAGAATTTAAACTTGCTCTTCCTGATGGTGAATGGCTGGGTAGCGGATCAGGAAATTTATACAGTTATCAGATTTTATTCAAAGAGAACTTCAAATTTTCCGTAAAGGGAAAGTATAGTATTGAACTTGAACAGAACATGAGAGACAACCCATTGGATCATGTTACTGATGCGGGTATCAGGATAGAAAATTAATGTAAAATGACTGCATTTAAAAAATTTCTGACCAGCCCTTATTACAACTATTTCACCATATTTCTGATTGCTTTCTGTCTTTTTTCAGTGTTAATTTTTGAACCGGGACATCCACTTTATGTTTTTTCATTTCTTTGTGCACCGGCCCTATTGATCCTTCAGCAATATCGCAGGAACCTGATCAGAAAATCTGAGAAATAATCCTGATTGCTTTTTTATAAAAGCTTTAACAATGTTTCGAGTTTCATGCCTCTTGAACCTTTTACTAAAACAGTAGAAGTCAGGATTGGATTTTCTGCTAAAGCTTGCTCTGCCTCTTGAACTGTTCTGAAAAATTCAGCAGCTTTGCTTCTTTTCAGTTTATAGAATTCTTCACCAATAAAGATCTTTCTTGCTGAATTAGCTGCCATTGCTTTATCCAAAATCAATTGATGTTCTTTTCCGGCTTCCATTCCTAATTCAAACATATCACCTAAAATCATTGCCTTGGAAGCCGCATTCATCGATTCCAGGTTATCTAAAGCTAACAGCATGCTGCTCGGATTAGCATTATAAAAATCGCAGATGACTGTATTTTTTTCAGTTTTTAATAGCTGAGACCGGTTATTGAGCGGATGGTAAGAACTAATACCTGCATTGATTTGTCCGGGACTAAGTTGGAAATAGCTGCCAATACAAATTGCACAAACTATATTATCAAAGTTGTAGATTCCAGGTAAATTAGATTTTGCAGTATAAGAAATATCCTTTGAAGATTCGCTCTTAGTCATCCAGTCAATTACTAGATAAGGCGAAGACGTCTTGAGTGCTGCACTTATGAAATTGTCGAATGCAGAGCCATAGCTTATAGTATTTTGAATTCCACGTTCATTACACATTTCTTTTAAAACGGCATTATCGGCATTGAGGAATACTACAGCTCCGCTTTTCGATATGAATTCATAGATTTCTCCCTTACCTTTTCTAACTCCCTCAATCCCACCAAATCCCTCCAGATGTGCTTTCCCGATATTTGTAATCAGTCCGTGAGTAGGTTGAGCAATTTCACAAAGAAAGCCGATTTCTTTTTGATGGTTTGCACCCATTTCGATGATTGCGATTTCAAAATCATCGGTAATTGATAAAATACTTAATGGAACACCAATGTGGTTATTTAAATTCCCTTCGGTAGCATACGTACTGAATTTTTGTGAAAGAACTGACCTAATTAGCTCTTTGGTGGTGGTTTTTCCATTGCTCCCTGTAATCCCAATAACCGGTATGTTAAGCATCTTTCTATGAAATCTGGCAAGATCCTGAAGTGTTTCCAAAACATTTGAAACGAGTATAAAGTGCTCATTTACAGCATATTTTTCCTCATCTATTAGTGCATAAGCTGCGCCGCTTTCAATTGCCTGTTGGGCAAACTCATTACCATTGAACTGATCGCCCTTTAATGCAAAGAAAAGGCAGGATTCACTGATTTTTCTAGTATCGGTACAAATTACCGGATGCTTGCGGTATACCTTATATAATTGTTCAGTAGTCATCTGGGATAGCTTGATACAATTATAATACTTTTGATGCTCTCAAGCGAAGAATTTGGTATTTATACCTTCGAATCGTACATTCGGTTATATTTTCAGGCATAGTATATGGCTGAATGGCAAACTGATATCGGAATAAATGCTTCTATTTAGGTTTTATAATCAAAGCTATTTTAACCTGTCTAAATTTGCTCGCTTATTTAATCAATAAATTCACACTTCATTCCGGATGAAAAAATATCTACTACTAATCTTCCTAATAACAGGAGTACAAGCTTTTGGTTTTGCACAAAATAAAATAAAATCTCCATCCGAATTTTTAGGTTATAAACTTGGAGAACAATTTACGCCACATTATAAGGTAGTTGAGTATTATAAATACCTTGCTTTAAGCTCTGGGAATATCAAATTACAGGAGTATGGCAAAACAAATGAAGGCCGTCCCTTGTTTCTTGCTTTTGTTGGTTCTGATTCCAATATTTCACGGCTTGATGAAATCAGGAGGAGTAATTTAAGCTTGAGCGGAATAAAAGATGGCTTAAATGATTCAAAACCGCTGGAAATTTTAAATGATCAGCCGATTTTGGTGTGGTTCAGCTATAATGTACATGGAAATGAATCAGTATCAACAGAAGCTTCTTTGCAAACTGTTTTTGATCTCCTAGATCCTCAAAATTTAAAAACAAAAGCATGGTTGAAGAATACTTTAGTTATTCTTGACCCCTGTTTAAACCCGGATGGAAGGGAGCGTTATGTAAATTTTTATAATCCCATCAGAAATTCAATCCCCGATGCACTTCCTTTTGCCCGTGAGCACATGGAACCATGGCCAGGAGGCCGATCTAATCATTATTATTTTGATTTGAACCGCGATTGGGTATGGCAAAGCCAGCTCGAATCACGCCAGCGGCTTCTAGTTTACAATAAATGGCTTCCGCAGGTTCATGTTGATTTTCATGAACAGGGAATAGATAATCCATATTATTTTGCCCCAGCTGCAGAACCGTATCATCAGGACATCAGCAAATGGCAGCGCGAATTTCAAACTATTATTGGTAAGAATAATGCACGCTATTTTGATCAAAAAGGATGGATGTATTTTACAAGAGAAAATTTCGACTTGTTGTATCCTTCTTACGGAGATACCTATCCAGTTTATAATGGTTCTATTGGAATGACCTATGAACAAGGTGGTTCAGGAAGAGCGGGGCTTGCCGTGATTAATTCAGAAGGTGATACCTTAACATTGAAGGATCGTATTGATCATCATCATACTTCGGGTCTTTCAACGTTAGAGGCAGCTTCTCAAAATTCCGAAAAAGCAATTACAGAATTCCGGAATTATTTTACCCAAAGCAAGTCCAATCCTCCAGGAGAATACAAATCCTATATCATTAAGGGAGAAAACATAGAAAAGATTAAATCTCTTGCCACACTGCTTCAAAGGAATGGAATTGAATTTGGTTTTGGCGTTTCAAAAACTGCTCAGGGGTATAATTATTTCAGTGGCAAAAATGAAGGATTCAGGATTGAAAAAACGGATATGGTGCTCAATGCTCATCAGCCTAAATCAGTACTTCTGAAAGTTTTACTTGAGCCAGTTACTTTTGTATCAGATTCTACAACTTATGACATTACTGCATGGTCATTGCCTTTTGCTCATGGTCTACAGGCATATGCCACTAAAGAATCTATCAAATCTGAAACCATAGTTATTCCAGAGAATACTGTTTCTGCTAATACTGTTTCAAATCCGGTAGCTTACATTGCGAATTGGAATTCTATTTCTGATGTAAAATTTCTGACAGAATTATTGAACAGCGGTATTAAAGTCAGGTATTCTGAAATACCATTTGAAACTTCTGGAAAACGCTTTAATGCGGGTTCGCTGATTATTACTCGGAACGGAAACCAATCCGTTAGCGGTGGTTTTGAGAAAACGGTTAATGATATCGCGAAAAAATCCGGAATTAGTATTTTTCCGATTCCAACCGGATTTGTAGACAAGGGCGCAGATCTTGGGTCAAGTAAAGTACGCTTCATTAAGAAACCTAGGGTTGTGGTAGTTGGAGGAGAATCTGTTTATTCACTTTCTCTTGGAGAGATTTGGCATTTTTTTGAACAGGAGATTGGATATCCGGTAACTATTGTCAGACCTCAGAACCTGAATATGATTAACTGGAATGAGTTTGATATTCTCATTTACCCTGATGGCAATTATAATGATATTGGGAATGAGAAAATGTTGCAATGGATACGTGAAGGGGGCAAACTTATAGCTATAAAAAATGCAGTATCGGATCTGGTAGGTAAGAAAGGTTTTGATCTTAAGAATAAAGAAGAGGTCAAAAAAGGAGATAAGGATCTTTATGAAGATATCAGAGTGTATGAACATAGAGAAAGGGAAAATGTAAGTTCCAGTATTCCGGGGGCTATATATAAAGTAGATTTAGACAATACCCACCCATTAGGATTTGGATTTCCCAACTTTTACCATACTTTAAAACTTGATGATAAGGTTTATAAATACCTGTCTGGTGGTTGGAATGTAGGGGTTGTAAAAAAAGAGAACTATGTTTCTGGTTTTGTTGGAGTACAGGCTAAGAAAAAGTTAACTGATGGTTTGATCTTTGGGGTTCAGGAAATCGGGAATGGTTCAGTTGTTTATTTAGCGGATAATCCTTTGTTTAGAGGATTTTGGGAAAACGGCAAATTACTGTTCAGCAATGCAGTTTTTATGGTTGGTAATTAAATCATTTTTTAGCTGATTTATTAGATCAATAACTGAAAATAGGCAGTTTTGATCTTTCCACGAATAAAAATTAATTCATTGATTTATAGTTGATTATATCTAAAATATACCAATAGTTTCCAATATACCTTGTAGTAAAAATTTGTTGCGATAATTTTCGGATTACTTGTAATTTGTTTATTCCTCAATTGAAACAAATCAATTCTATTTAAGTTTTAAAAAAACTTCTACAAAGTTTGCTCGTTCTGTTTTTTTACAACTTCGGCAATTGCGCAAGATTAACTGGTATAGTTAGTTCACTATCCAGATTGGAATTAATAGTACAATTTTAAAAAACCGTTACTTCTTGTCCACACTATAAGTCCCGGGACCAATAAAAGCCAGGCCAAAGAAAACCATACCAATTTCAATAGCGTGTGAAGCGCTCATAAAACCTTCATTATTATTTAGATGCGAACTAGCTGCAATGGCCATAGTAAAGGCAAGTAGCAGGCAAACTGGTCTAAAAGTTAATCCGATCAGTATTAAAAATCCCCCAAATGTTTCTGTTAAAGCTGCTAACAGCCCCCATAAAGCAAATAAAAAGTCTATTCCCGTATACTTTATTGCCCCACCAATTAACTCCCATTGTTCCGGACCGCCCAGTAGTTTTGGATATCCATGAAACATAAACATAATGCCTAGTCCAATTCTGATAATTAATAATCCGGTATTCCGGTATTTGCCAAGCGATGCGAGTAAAGCCATAGTTAATTGTATTTATGATTCATTTTTAAAGATTATGATTGTATTTCAGAATATGTTAATCTGACATGTTGTTCTTCAACATTCAAATTAATTTTTCTCCCAAAGATCAGAGCGCGGTTATCTGCGATATGTCCAGCCGGGAAATTAAAGCAAACAGGAAAATCAAATTCTTTCACGTGCTCCATGATAATCTGCTCTGCCGATTGTCCGAAAGGAATATCATTGTCCTTGATTTCTGTGAAAGAACCAACGATGAGTCCTTTGAGATCGGTCAGTTTACCAGATCTTTTTAAATTCCACATCATTCTATCTAAAGAATAGAGGTATTCTCCAACATCTTCCAGAAAAAGGATCTTACCTGCATAGTCCTGTTCAGAAACAGAACCGGCCATCATCACCATGAGTGTTAAGTTACCACCTATCAGTATACCATTGGTTTCACCCGATCTGTTCTTGACCTTGCTTTTGTAAGTATATTCAAGGGGTTCGTTAAAAAGTGCTTTTCTTAAAGTTTCTAATGAAACACTTGACCCATCCGGAATTGTTAGCGGCATTTGTCCGTGAATACTTTCAGTTTTGTACAATGCCTGGATATGACTATGCAGTACTGTGATATCACTAAAACCAATGATCCATTTAGGGTGATTTCTGAAGATTGAAAAATCCAGAAGATCGATGATCCTTATGGTTCCATATCCTCCGCGTGCTGCGAAAATTGCTTTGATATTGGTATCATCCAGAAATCGCTGCATATCTGAAGCTCTTAATTCATCATTACCTGCAAACTGTTGCCAGGATGCATTTACGGTTTCACCCAGAATAACATTTAGTCTCCATGACTCCAATAGCTTTACGGCCTCCGAAATGTCCCGAGGTAGTTTTTTTGCCGGACAGGTTATTGCAACGGTATCGCCAGGTATTAAATAGGGTGGAGTTTTGTAAGAAGTAATCTGCTTATTCGTCAATTTGTTGAATTAATTTAATGAGCCAATATTCTATATAATGTGGAATTATACTTGATAAATTTTACTCTGTTTAAAATATAAAATTACAATTTGCTTTGATATAAATTGAGCAGCTAAGCAATTAGCAAATTAGCACATTAGCCGTTATCTTTGCAAAAGAAAAATTTAAGCGAATAGTAAGATTTTGGGAAACGATACATTCAAAAGATACACAGTTACTGCAGCACTCCCTTACACTAATGGTCCGGTGCATATTGGACATTTGGCAGGTGTTTATATTCCAGCGGATATCTATGTCAGATTTCTCAGGTCAACCGGAAAGGATGTAATTTTTGTAAGTGGCTCTGATGAACACGGAGTTCCCATTACACTTAAGGCCAGAAACGAAGGAGTTAGTCCGCAAGAGATTGTTGATAAGTATCACAAGATTATTGGAGACTCGTTTAAAGATTTTGGGATTGCCTTTAATATTTACCATAGAACATCTTCACAGACCCATCATGATACGGCTTCTGGGTTTTTTAAAACTCTTTATGATAAAGGTGTTTTTGTTGAGGAAGAAACTGAGCAGTATTTTGATGAACATGCAGGGCAATTTTTAGCCGACCGTTATATTATTGGAACTTGCCCTAAATGTGGAAATGAAGAAGCTTATGGAGATCAGTGTGAAAAATGCGGGTCTTCATTAAGTCCGACGGAATTAATCAATCCACGATCTACGCTTTCAGGTGCAAAACCTGTGTTAAAAAAAACCAAGAACTGGTTCCTTCCTTTGGATACTATGCAGCCTCAAATAGAGGCCTATATTGATTTACATAAAGATTGGAAGCCCAATGTGTATGGCCAGTGTAAATCATGGCTTAGCGGTGGTTTAAACCCCCGTGCAATGACACGTGACCTTGATTGGGGCGTTCAGGTACCGGTTGAAGGTGCCGATGGAAAAGTACTGTACGTTTGGTTTGATGCGCCTATTGGGTATATATCTGGTACGAAAGATCTTTGTGATCCAGACCTAAGTGCTGAAAAGATAACCGATTATTATTTGAATGAAAGCTTAAAACCAAAAGATAACTGGGAAAAATATTGGTATGCAGAAGACACAAAACTGGTTCATTTTATAGGCAAGGATAATATTGTATTTCACTGTATCATATTTCCAGCTATGTTAATGGCTCATGGGCAGTTCCAGCTTGCAGATAATGTTCCGGCAAATGAATTTTTGAACCTTGAGGGTGACAAGATCTCAACTTCAAGAAACTGGGCAGTATGGCTGCATGAGTATCTGCAGGATTTTCCGGATAAGCAGGATGTATTGCGTTATGTTCTTACTGCTACGGCGCCAGAAACAAAGGATAATGACTTTACCTGGAAAGATTTTCAGGCAAGAAATAATAATGAGCTGGTTGCAATTTTTGGCAACTTTGTTAATCGGGTATTGGTATTATCGCATAAGTATTTTGACGGACAAGTGGTGATGGGTTCTGATTTTTCTGATACTGATCTTAACGTGATGCAGGAGCTAAAGGATTATCCTTCAAAAATTGCGGCATCTATCGAACAATATCGTTTCAGAGAGGCTTTATCAGAATTTATGAACCTTGCCCGGCTGGGTAATAAATATCTTGCTGATGCTGAGCCATGGAAGCTGATCAAAACAGATGAGGAGCGGGTTAAGACTATTTTAAATATTGGATTACAAATAGCTTCTAATCTTGCAATTCTTGCTCAGCCTTTTCTACCCTTTAGCTCACAAAAATTATTTAAAATGCTCAACTTGGAGGTTCAAGATTGGGATAAAGCTGGAACCTTGAATTTACTTCCACTTGGGCACCAACTTAACGAAGCGACATTGTTATTCGAGAAGATTGAAGATTCTGAAATTGACGCCCAAATTCAAAAATTAATGGATAGTAAAATAGTGAATGAACAAGCTGCAATGAAGGCTGAAGAGGCAAAGCCCAATGTTAGCTTTGAGCAATTTTCTGCTATGGATATCCGAATCGGGACTATCCTGGAGGCTGAAAAAGTTGCAAAAACTAAGAAATTGCTGAAGTTAAAGATTGATACCGGATTGGATCAGCGGATCATTGTTTCTGGCATTGCAGAATATTATGAGCCTGAAGAAATTATTGGTAAACAAGTTTCAGTCTTGATTAACTTGGAGCCCAGGGAGATCAAGGGAATATTATCACAGGGGATGATTCTTATGGCTGAAAATTCAGATGGAAATCTTAGTTTTGTTGCTCCTTCTGCAGGCATAAAGAATGGCAGTGTGGTGAGGTAGGTATTAGGTCCCGTAGTTCAACGGATAGAATAGAAGTTTCCTAAACTTTAGATGTGGGTTCGATTCCCGCCGGGACCACAAAATCGCCAATTATGTATTACGCATACGTAATTAAAAGTCTAATAGCTGATTTTTACTATAAAGGTCACTGCCAGGATCTTGAGATTAGAATTGCACAACACAATTCAGGAATGACTGTTTCCATTCGTCCTTACCTACCATTTCAACTTGTTTATTTTGAAAGTTTCGAAACTAAAGCAGAAGCTATTATCCGGGAGAAATATTTCAAATCTTCTGCTGGGAGAAGATATTTGAAA
>JAURKO010000116.1 GCA_030831705.1 Daejeonella sp.
CTAAAAAAGCAAACCCAATTTCGAACGGAAACCGCGATAAAACATTTTTAATGGAATTGACAAAAGTGCTAAGCGAAGGAAATTTCATAAACGGTAATTTATCTAAATATACTAAAAGCTTAAAATAACGTGAGTTCGATATTAAACTATCTAAAGATTAATATTTAACCACATAGATTGAATTTATTATGCTTTAAAGGAAACATAGATTGAAGCATCGCTTCAAGGCTATCCGTGTCTAAAATAAACGTTGGCTGCTATAAAATGCTATGTTTCTATGTGGTTATTAAATATTATGCCGAGTTGAATTAAACTATTGTCGCTTAAAAATCAGCTAACCAATAACTTATATCCCTTTCCATGCACATTGATAATCTCCACCTTAGGATCTTCCTTTAAGTATTTACGCAGCTTACTTAAAAACACATCCATACTCCGTCCGTTAAAATAGTTATCATCGTGCCAGATTGAGATTAATGCCTCCTCACGCGTTAAAACTTCATTCTTTTTGAGACATAAAAGTCTGAGTAATTCCGCTTCCTTAGTAGATAACTTTTGATGTACATCAGCATTAATGATCAGCTGTGAGGTATAGTCAAATTTATAATTACCGATCTCAAATTTTGTCTGCTGTTCAGTAGCATCAGTCTTGTCTGAATCTGATACTCTTTTAAACAAAGCATTGATCCTTAAAAGCAACTCCTCGATACGGAATGGTTTTGTGATATAATCATCCCCACCTAAATTATATGCTTCAGCTTTATCTTCGATCATAGTCTTGGCCGTAGCATAAATAATAGGAATCTTGGAGTTGATACGACGAATATCTTTACCCAAAGTAAAACCATCCTTTTTGGGCATCATCACATCAAATATACACATGTCAAAATGTTGGTTATTGAATGTTTTTAGAGCCTCTTCACCATCCTGACAGAGTACAACTTCAAATTTTCCTTTTAATTGCAAATAATCCTGTAACAGCATACCCAGATTCGGATCATCTTCTGCTAGTAAAATTTTTTTCATATCAGGGATTCCCAAAGGTAAAATGCCATTTAATTAAACCAGTACCCATCAGGCAATGTGTTTTAACGGAAGACTTATCTCAAACTCTGATCCAACATCCTTTTCACTCTTCACCCGAATTGTTCCGTTTAAACGCTTAACAATGTTGCTTACATAACTTAACCCTAATCCAAAACCTTTCACATCATGCCTATTCCCTGTAGGAATTCTATAGAACTGATCAAATATTTTTGATAACTGATCCCTATTCATTCCAATTCCTTTATCCGAAACCAGAATAATCAAGTTTTTACCAGCTGTGAATGTACTGATCTTTATCCAGGGATTTTCAGGACTGTATTTATTAGCATTATCAATCAGGTTAAATAACACATTTGACAGGTGAAGTTCATCTCCGATAACAATCGATTGCTCTGCTTTAAGATCAAGCTCAACACTAGCATTTCTCTTCTGAAGCTGTAAAGACATACTGTCGACAATGTCAGTAAGAAGATCGTTCATATCAACATCCTTGTTTTCTAACTTTAGATCGCCTTTATCAATTTTGGCAATATTAAGCACCCGTTCAATATGACTCCCAAGCCGAACATTCTCATCATAAATAATGTTAGCCAGACGATCAATGCGGGTTTTATCAGTTGTAAGCTCAGGATCCTTAAGAGCTTCACTTGCAATCATAATGGTAGCAACAGGAGTTTTAAACTCATGTGTCATATTATTAATAAAATCAGTTTTCATTTCTGAAATCTTTTTTTGCATCAGAATAGAATGAATTGTAAAGCCAAAGCTGAAGATCAGAATTAGAAGTAGACCACCCGATAAGCCCATCATGGCTGTCATATTCGAAAGAATAATTGTGTTTTTATCTGGAAAAGTAATGGTCAGTATCCCTGAATCCCTGATCATGTCTTTCGGAAATAATGGGGTTTCATAGCTATTATAAGGTAGAAATTTGGTTTGATTGGAGGCTCTTATAAATATTAGGGAGTCTCTCTTTGCAGAGGTAACCTTATATTCATAATTACTCAAAATGGAAAGATTACGCAATTCGGCTCTAAGCATGGAATCGAGTGTTTGTGGGTGGACACGCTTATTCAGGGGAACATTAACCTCCCTGTATTCCTGATAAAGATCCTTGAATACATCCTCCTTATTTTGCTTCTCTTCAGCAAAATATTGTTTTACCTTTTGTACCCTTGCTACCTGATCGGAATCCGGATCTTCTGGCGGGCGTTTCAAATTTCTTAATCTTGGCCGGGGTATGGTACGTAAAAAAGCCCCTTCAACAGGGTCAAAAACAATATATTGGGTTACAGAATCAGGTAATTGTCCGGGAACAGATCCTGATAATAACGTATTTATTTGAGGGTAAGCTTTAGGAGCTTTGGAAATTGTCTTACGTGTTTGTTCATGAATCTGACCAAAAGCATCTTCAACCTGAAAAACATCTACGCGCAAGTTGTATTCAGAATTCTTTAGTTCAGAAGCGGTTACCACATCATTAAATGATACCACATTTGGATATCTTGCCCTTAGTAAACTATCCCTGATCATGAATACACTGTCAGCTTTTCTTTGCTGAACCAAAAAATAATTCTCATCAGACATTCTCGGACCTTTACGCTTATTCCTACCAGGATTTTTGGGTGCAGCAACAAAAAACGGAGAACTCTTGATTGTTGCCGGTTCAGGAAGTCTGATAAATTCTGCCTTCTTCTCCAAAAAATTATTAGCATCTTTTTTAGCGAGGCGTTCGACAACATTATTCAATACTTCATGTACTGATTGGTCAAACAAGCGAGATTGAAGCTGGTAGGATTGTCTGAAAAAATACCATTGCATTCCCATTACCCCTATTAAAGCAGTTGCCATTAAGCCTATTATCAATCCGATGCTTTTGCTTTTCATCCCAAACAAAAATACACAACGCTCTCTTTGTCAATGTAGTTTTAACATTTTTTAACAAAGTCACATTCTTCAACCAGCTACATTTGTTTCGTCAAAAATTTGAAATTCAATAAAATTCCAATCATTCAAAATTTTAAAAAATACTCAATCATTGGCTTCGCACAATTTGCATAAAGCCTTACTATTTAATAAAAAAGATATTATGAAAAAATTCATTCTCAATCCACACCTGATACTAATCGCTTTCATTTCACTTATTGTTATAAGTTCAGCATCTGTTGCAAGTGCGCAGGTTGATAGAAAAATTAGTCAAAGTATCATTATTAAAAATGGTGACACAACAATTAATGGGAAAAAATTAAGCGAAGTAGATCAGGAGGAACGCATCCGTTTAAGGCAGGTGTTTAGAGATATGGAAGGCAGAATCAAAGGTAAAAGCATTGATAAAAGAGTAATCATTAAACCAGAGGAAGGTGAAAATAATGAGATCATAATAAGCCGTGGAGGCGATACCCCGCACATCCTTCATTGGGAAGATGATGACATGAAAGAGCTTGATTTTGATCTCAGCCGTAAAATGCCTGGAAGATTGCATGTTTTCAAGTTTAATGGAGATAGTAGTACGTCTTTTGACCTTAATACTGATACCATCATGAAAGAATTCGGGTTTAAAATAGATGGTTTGGATAGTAACCTCAAAAAACGCATTATCACCATGCACATGGATATGGCACCTGTAGCACCCCATATGCCTCGAATGCCCAGAGCGCCAATGAATCCTGCTCCACCCATGGTTTTTGAATTTGAAAGAGGCGAATTGCCGGGGATGAGGAACCGGAATAATTCCTCTACTTTTAATTTTAATTCCACCGACAAAAATGGAATATCCAGCAGGATGAATATTCGCCTAAGCGATGCAGAAAAAAGTCAGGTGAAAACGATTTCAGGTATTGAAAATAACGGAAATCTACTGGATATCAAGGACCTGACCCTGTTTCCGAATTTTTCAAATGGCAAAGTTGGAATCTCCTTCAATTTAGAGAGCAAAGGATCAATAAAACTAAAAATCCTGAATACTGATCTGAAGCCGGTATTTACGGATGAGATCACCAATTTTAATGGATCCTACATGAAGCAGATCAGCCTGGTTGAAAATGGAGTTTATTATGTTACTGTTGAACAAAACAAAGTTTGGTTTATTAAACAGTTGATTAAAGAATAATCAAATGATTAAGCATCAAAAAGCCCCATCCGCTATGCGTTATGGGGCTTTTTGATGTTGTAATAGTTAAGTCTAAAACTACTAGAATGGCAAATCATCATCTTCAGGTGCCGGACTGATATCAGCCGGAGCTGCAAATTCAGGAGCAGGTGAAGAGCCTCCAGAAGTAATTGGATTTATTCTCCATACCACCAATGTATTAAAATAAGAGGTTTTACCCATCTTGTCTACCCAAGCTCGTCCGCGAAGGTTAAAAAACAATTCTACCTGATCGCCTACTTTGATAGTATCGAACAGATTCACTTTGTCCTGAACTGCCTCAAATTTTACAAACTCCGGGTAAGACGGATTTTCTGCGTATTCAATTACTAACTCTCGTTTTTTGAATTTTTCACTCACGGTCACTACCGGTGAAATTTCATGTACTTTGCCTTTTATGTCCATGCTAATAAAATTATAGATATATGCTGGTTTTAAATCGTAATAAGGCGGCCTGATTTTTAAAAAACCAATAGACTTATACGAATTGTAAAAGTATAAAATTAAGGCAGTTTTTAATTGTTAACTTCGTATTTTATTATGCAAGTTTTCCACACTAAGAGTAAGATCATCATAACCTGTAACAATCGCCTGGCACCATACCTTCGTCAGGAAGTGGAGGCATTGGGTTATGTGATCAAGAGAGCATTCAGCACCGGTTTGGAGCTGGAAGGAACAATAAACGATTGTATTCCACTGAATCTGAATCTACGCTGTGCCAGTCAGGTTTTGTACTCCATCAAAACATTTACCGCTGAAAATCCGGCAAGGCTTTATAAAGAATTACTAGAGATCTCATGGGAAGAGCTGATTGATTTTACAGGCTATTTCTCTGTAAGTTCAACGGTCGATAATGAAACCATCACTACGCCACTGTTCGCAAATCTGAAAGTGAAGGATGCCATCGTAGACCGCATCAAAAAGAAAAAAGAAATCAGACCAAATACAGGATCCGATGCAAATAAAGCAGTTATTCACCTGTACTGGAAAGAAAATGATGCAGAGATCTTTATTGACACTTCAGGTGAAACGCTAGCAAAACATGGTTACCGTAAAATTCCCGGTAAAGCCCCTATGCTGGAAGCGCTCGCTGCAGGAACCATTATGGCTACCGGCTGGGATAAAAAAAGTCCATTTGTTGTACCAATGTGCGGTTCAGGAACTCTGGCAATAGAAGCAGCCTTGCTGGCAACTGATAAAACACCCGGAATGTTTCGAATGAATTATGGTTTTATGCATATCATTGGATATGATGAGCAGGTTTTCTTCGAAGAAAGACGAAAGTTAAAAGAGAAGGCAAAAAAAGAGATTGATTTCAGAATTGTAGCTACCGACCATTCTGAAGACGCGATTGACATTTCAATAAAAAATGCAAAAACTGCCGGAGTTGATCATCTGATTGATTTTGAAGTTTGCGATTTTGCAGACACAAAAGTACCCGAAGCTCCAGGAATAGTATTGTTTAACCCCGAATATGGTGAGCGTCTTGGTGTTCATACTAAGCTCGAAGCTACGTATAAACGGATTGGCGACTTTATGAAACAGAGTTGTAAGGGATACAAAGGATATATTTTCACCGGGAATCCTGATCTGGCCAAAAAAATAGGACTTCGGGCTTCAAGGAGAATCGAATTTTACAATGGTAAACTTGATTGCAGGCTATTGGAATACGAATTATATGAAGGCAGTAAAAGAGAACCCAAACTTGAATCATGATCAGCTCATCGCTGAAACAGTAAAGTTTGTTAAGCATACTTTGGAAGGGGCCGAAAGCGGCCATGATTGGTGGCATATTCAGCGGGTGTGGAATAATGCACTTCAAATCATAAAAACAGAAACAGCCGAACAACTCATTGTTGAACTAGCTGCATTATTACATGATATTGCCGACAGTAAATTCCATAATGGCGACGAGGAGATTGGACCTAAAATAGCAGGCGATTTTCTTTATTCACAACAGTTACCTCAAGATTTGATCTTAAATGTTCAGCAGATTATACGTAATATGTCATTTAAGGTTAGTTTAGGAAATAAAGAATTCCATTCCAGGGAGCTCGACATTGTTCAGGATGCCGATAGGCTAGATGCAATCGGTGCCATCGGAATTGCCAGAGCATTTACTTACGGAGGATTCAAAAATCGTGAATTATATAACCCCGGGATTCTGCCATCCCTAAATATGAGTAAAGAAGAATATAAAAATTCAACTGCTCCAACTATCAATCATTTTTATGAAAAGCTGCTCTTGTTAAAAGATAAAATGAATACCGAAACCGGAAAAAGAATAGCAGCTGAAAGACATGTCTTTATGGAACAGTATCTCACTCAGTTTTACAAGGAATGGAATGGAAAATAGGAGATTTTCGATTCAAACACCTAATAATTTCTGATTCCAGTTTATTGCTAAATTTCCTGAGATCAACATAAAAGCCTCCCGTGCGGTTTTAGATTGAATAATTTTATCTTTTTTAGAAAGCAGGGTCTGTGCCTCTTCGGTCCAGCTAGCCCCGTGTTCTGCCCTAGTTTTTGCCCATAAATTGCTTTTTGAGATGAAATTTTGACTGGGCAAAAAGCTAGGTCTGCCACCCGGGTTTAATTACAAGTGCAATAGTCCTTTTGCCGGGCTGCGCGTCCCTATGAAATACAACCCAGGGTAAAATAAACCTTGCCGGAGGAGGTATCTTCCGGCCATTCGTAATTTGACATAGAGATGATTTCTTGCCGGAAATACTCCGGAGGAAAGGGCTGAACTGACCTATAAAACACAGGTATTGATTTCAACAAACAAACGATTGTTAACCAAGAGCTTATAATTCCTGTGTTATTTTACCCTGC
>JAURKO010000117.1 GCA_030831705.1 Daejeonella sp.
GTTTTTTCTTCTTCTTCACTACGTTATGTCAGCGGAGCTCAGGAAGTACGAAATGGCAAAGTTGGTAAAGTTCTTGGAGCAGAGGCCTATAGCCCTGCCTCATTACAGGCTTCTCATACCGATATGTTTTGGTATGGAATACATGGTGTTGAGTCATTATATACCATTATGGGAGGCGTAGGTTGCCAACAGGTTACAAGAACCTATACACAGGATACAGATGTTATTGTTGGTACCTGGGAAGGCGGCCGGATTGGAGTATTCAGAGGATTGCGGGCTGGGTCAAGAGGTTATGGAGGAACGGCTTTTGGAGAAAAGGGAATAGCTAATATAGGAACGTTTGAAGGTTATCGTCGTTTGTTAGTCCCGGTAACTGAGTTTTTCCGTACCCTAAAAGCTCCCGTTGATCTTGCAGAAACATTGGAGATTTATGCCTTCATGGAAGCGGCAGATGAGAGTAAAAGATTGGGAGGAGTTCCAGTTACTCTGGCAAGTGTTCTGGCAAAGGCGAATTAATTACAAAGTATTTATATCAGTCAAATAATCAAATTTAAACAAAACAATAATTTCTAATTTTTTAAACATTAAGCATTTATGAAACCATCATGGTTTGGGCACTACCCTCAGGGCTATGATTATCAAACCATGATTTCTTTATCACCATTAAAAAACAAAAAATAAAAAGATGAAAAAGTATAATGTAGGTATAATTGGTTATAGCTGGGTTGCTACTGCACATATCACAGCTATTAATAAAAGTCCAAATGCTCAGGTTACTGCCATTTATTCATCACGCCCGCATGACGATGCAGCAGAAAGTGAAAAATGGGGTTCACCAATCAAAACATATACCGATTTAAACGCAATGCTATCCGACAAGAGTATTGACGCAGTATCGATTACCAGTTATTCTGATCAGCATGCCGCCCAGGCTGTTGCCGCTGCTAGAGCAGGTAAACATATCATTCTTGAGAAGCCAATGGCACTTTCTTGGGAAGACTGTTTAATGATTGATGCTGAAGTAAAAAAAGCTGGAGTAAAGGTTTGCGTATGTTTCGAGTGCCGTTATTCTAATCAATTTTTGATTACAAAGTCGCTTGTTGATACAGGTTTGATCGGGGATATTCATTATGCTGAGGTTGATTATCTCCACGGACTTGGTCCATGGTATGGTCAGTACCACTGGAATATTAAAAAGGATAAAGGTGGTAGTTCTATTCTTACTGCGGGTTGCCATGCATTGGATGCTATGCTTTTATTCATGGGTACTGATATTGAAGAAGTTACTAGCTATGAAACAAAATCAAAAAATCCGATTTTTCAGGCTTACGAGTACACAACCAGTAGGGTAAGTATATTCAAATTTAGAGATGGCAGAGTTGGTAAATCTTCAGCTATTATTGATTGTTTTCAACCTTACTATTTTCATACCCATCTTTTCGGTAGTGAAGGAAGTCTGTTAGACGATAAGTTCCATTCTGAGAAACTGGGGATGGACCATCATCATTGGAGTTCTCTGGCAATGAAAATGCTCGATACCGGGGATGTTGCTGATCACCCTTACCAGGCACAGTTTGATAAATTTTTCGAATGTTTGCTTGAAGGAGTTGATATGCCATTAACAAGTTTAAGTGACGGTATAAAAACTCATGAGATCATTTTTGCTGCCGACAAGTCTGCCGCAACAGGAAAACCAGTGAGATTGTAGTATTATCGAGGATTAAATGAAGAAAGTAGCACTGGCGGTAGCAGCACATCCTGATGATATAGAATTCATGATGGCCGGAACCTTGGTTTTATTAAAAAACCAAGGATATGAGATTCATTATATGAATCTTTCTACAGGAAACTGTGGGAGTATAGAGTACGATTCTTTAACTACTACAGAAACCAGGTTGAAAGAAGCGCAGAATGCAGCAACTATTTTGGGAGCTCAATTTCATGGCCCGGTATGTAATGATTTTGAAATTTTTTACGGACTTGAATTGCTAAGAAAACTAACGGGTATTATTCGTAAGGTAAAGCCTTCAGTGATATTGACACATTCTCCTTCTGATTATATGGAGGATCATATGAATACCAGTCGCCTAGCCGTTACTGCTGCTTTTATTCGCGGAGTTCCGAATTTTTCTGCCGATCATGCAGCAGTTGACAATTACAACTGTGCCGTTTATCATGCCCTGCCTCATTCACTTTTAGATCCACTAAGAAAGAAGGTAATACCTGAAATTTTTATAGATACCAGTGCAGTTCATGCAATTAAGCGCAAAGCATTGGAGGCTCATAAAAGTCAGCAGAATTGGCTGGAGGATAGTCAGAAAATGAATTCCTATATCCAGGCCATGGAAAACTTCTCTTTAACAGTGGGAAGTATGTCCAATCGTTTTGAACATGCCGAGGGGTGGAGAAGACACTTGCATTTTGGCTTCTCTGAGGATGGTTTTGATCCTTTGAAAGAACTTGGAGGATGCTATTTAACAAATGAACAATACAAATTCGAGTAAACAGTAAACTATTAGAAAACAAAATTCAATAACAATTTTAAATGAATATTATGCGTAAGAAAAGTTCAATTGCTCCGGGTTGGTGGGATTATACCACTTTGGATTTAGGTCAGAAAGTAACAGATAAAATTGCAGCCTTGACTCCTGAAGAAATGATTAAGATGTCAAGACCAGGTTTCAAGGTAGTCTTTTATGATACAATTGAGGAGTTTTATTTAGCTGAAGCCCTTGAGTTCATCACTACTTGGAAATCAGCTACTGCTTCAAATCCTGTAGGTATTTGCGGACCAATCGGTCCAACTGAGCAATTGCCTTTGGTTGCTATGCTGGTTAATGAATTGGGCTTATCGCTTAAACATGCACACTTCTGGTGTATGGATGAGTGGGTAATTGATGGTAAGGAAGTACCGGAGAGTCATCCCCTTTCATTTAAGAGGGCATTTAAATCATTATGTCTGAACAGAATCCGTAAGGATTTAGTGATGCCTGATGAGAATGTGCATTTTGCTAAAGCAGATACTGCGGAGTATATCAATAGCTGGACAAAAGCCAAATGTGCAATTATGCAGGGCGGACAAGGTGATGTTAAGCACTGGGCATTTAATGAACCACCAATGCGTGAGGGGAAGTATATTGATAACCCGCCAACAGTTGAAGAGTACAAACAACTAACTACCCGTGTTCTTGATTTGCATCCAATAACTATTGCACAAAATTCGAGGTTACATTGCGGAGGAAATGCGCCCACAATCCCAACACAGGCAGTATCAGTTGGTCCAAAGGAAACCTGGCAGGCAGACCAAGTTTCAATCTGGCATGCAGGTGCTCATGATAATCCTTTCGGACAAAGATTAACAACCTATATGATTTCTAATAATATTCCTGATGTATCTGTTCCGATGTCTGTTCTTGCAGATCATCCAAATGTTCAGTTTAACTTTTTGAGATCAGGATTGGGTACTTGTTCAGTAGAAATGCACTAATCATTAAGATAAATTTATAATTAGGGTACTCTGTGTAGAAATAATGTTTTAAAAAAATAAAGATGAATAAACTCAAAGAACTAGGAAAATTATTGGTGCGACCTATTTTTCTTAATGGAAGAAATGTTTTAAAAATGGTTGCGCCAGCTCTCTTAATCCCTTTGATAATTTTTACGACGAGCTGGACGCAAAGTCCGAAGTTTGAGCTTAGACCAGGAGATAAAATTGCAATAATTGGTAACGGACTTGCTGATCGTATGCAGCATGATGGCTGGCTTGAAACCTATTTACAATCTGTTTATCCAAATGGAAA
>JAURKO010000020.1 GCA_030831705.1 Daejeonella sp.
ATACGATGCCCATGGTCTGCTATGATTACAAAAAGTGTGTTTTTATACCAGCTTTTTTGTTTTGCAGCATTGATATAAGACCCCAGGCATGAATCCGTGTAAAAAGAAGTGCTACGGAATTTTGAATCAACGTCATCTCCCTTAAAGTGTGGTTCTGAAGGTAGTTCAAATGGTTCATGGTTAGTTAAAGTGAGTATGGTTGAGAAGAATGGTTGTTTTTCCTGATCCATATCAGCGAGGTTCTTTAAAAAAACCTTTTCATCGTATGTGCCCCATTTTGAATTCATATCCTTTGCATCAAATGAATGCTTGTCTATGAGTTTTTGATACCTATGACTCAGAATGTATGATTTCATATTAAAAAATTCACTCTCGCCACCATAATAAAAAGAGCTTGAATAAGCTTTTTCAACAAGTTCCTGTGAAATTGCTGGAAGCCTTTCCTGCTTGTCGTTTTGTTTCATGATACTCCGTATAGCCTGAGATGGGAAAGCACTTAATATTGCAATTAATCCCTTATCTGTTCTGCCTGATGACGCATAGATGTTCTCAAACAAGATCCCTTTCGAGGCTAGACTTTTAAAATTCGGACTAACATCTTTTTCTCCTCCAAGGTCTTCAATAAATCGCGCTGTGAAGCTTTCGAGTATAATCAATACAACATTGGGACGATCAGAATCTAATACTTTGGGCGTAGGTTCAGAGGTTTTTTTAAAAAGACTGGAAACAATATCTTTAGATTGTTTCTCGCTGAAATATTTATACGGATTATCATTTCCAAATTTATTGTTCAGAATATCCTGAATTAAATTCCAATGTGTATTTACAGAAGCATGATTTAATATAGGTTCTGCTGAAAAGTAGGACATACTTTGGTTAATTGGTGTAAGCTGCCACCCTCCTCTGATTGCTATAAACACTGAACTTAGAGTTAAAAAACTAATCATTATTCTGGTTCCGAATGGCTTTGAACGATCAGCAATTTTATAAAGAATAACTTTTGAACTAAGGTAAAGAGCCAGAACTGTGTAGGTAAACAAAATGCCGAACATCAGCATGACCGGGGATGATGAGGTGGAGGCAATTGCTTCTTTCGGAGAGCTAAAAGCCATATCAAGCGCTCTGAAATTTATTTTTGCGCCCCATTCTCTGTATAGATTGAGATTACTAATTGCAATAATTGAAAATAGTATTACAAAAAAGAAAACATAGAATTTTGCTATTATTCTGGGAAACCTGATAGCTGGAAAAAAAAGAAGAAAAATATAAAAAAGGGTAGGTATTACAGAAATATAGCCAGCCATAGAAACATCAAGTCTCAAAGCACGCCAAAATGTGAGGATTAGTTCATTAGTCCCTAAGAATGAAATTCTTTCTGAATAATAAATTAGAAAAATTAATCTTTCAAGGGAAAAGAAAATGAGCCAGAACAGAAAATATCGGCCAAAAACAATAAAGCTTTTTAACATTAGTGCAAGTTATGAAAATCGCTGAATGTTAAAAAGCTTTAAACTTTTAGTTAAAGATATATTAAGTGGGTTTTATCTTCCTCCCTGCATTTGCATTAATTGATCAAGACTAATTTCTTCATAATCTTTGCTTGCACCGAATGAACCCGCAGGTACTGTTCCGGAAGCAATTTCTTTGACCTTAGCTCTAACCGTTAGTCCATTCATGTAGGACGTAAATTCAACAGGAAATCCATATTCCTTACCAAAGAACCGGCTTAAGGAATTAGGCGTGATCTCAACATCTTTTGTAAACCAGGCTTCAGAGTTTGAATTAGTTTTCTTTTCATTCACTTCATGTTTCTGAACGTTATATCCTGAAAGCATTTTAGTCTCGGTGCCTGCCTTTACGGTCAACTCGGGCATATTGGCTGCCATTTTTTCCTGGTCTGCCGGACTGAATATGACCGAGAATTTTTTACCCATCATTGGAATATTCAGAAGTAAGCGTTCATATTCCTTATTAAAATTAAGAATATTAGTGCTACTATACATGGCAGATTCAGTTTTTAAACTTGAAGAATCGCCCTTAAAGTAAACTTTAATTTCAGTTGGAAAGCTACTGGCCATAGCTTGCATTTGTTCTGGTAGTTTCCATTCTACAGTATAAGTAATAGTACCCTCTGTAATTTTATTGCCTTGTGCAAAAACGCACGTGCCGATTAGCAACAATGCGATATTTAAAATGATTTTTTTCATATTTTGAAATTGATTTTACAAAGAGACAAATAATTCCGGATTTTGTTACTATCGACCGTTTAATAATCCATTTTGCCGCTTCATTTTCCGATTCCTAATTTGATTGGAATGAAGTATATATGCCTGATTTGTATTTTCTTCCAACTTTCTGTACATGCTCAAAATAATCCAGGTGCCAGATCTAAAGCGCTTGGATCAGCCAGTACAGCATTAGAGGATATTTGGTCTTTACAACTGAATAGTGCTGGTATTGCAAGTATTGAAAGAGTAATATTTGCCCTGGGCTATGAACAGCATTTTCTTGATCCTGAGTTAAGCACCCAAAGCGCAATTTTAGGAGTACCTATTAAGGATTATGTTTTAGGACTAAGCTTTCAGCGATATGGTATCACTGAATATCTTGAACAAACCGCCGGAATTGCACTTTCCAGAAAGTATTCAGATGCGCTCTCAATTGCACTTTCGATGAATTATCATCAGGTTAGTATACCATTCTACGGTTCAGAAAATACAATAAGTGTTGATGTAGGTATGCAATATAGCCTGAATGATAAGCTTCGTTTGGGAACTGCTATTACCAATCCCGGCAGAAGTAAAATTAATGATCTTTCGGGTTCTCAAATTCCTACGGGTATTTCTGTAGGTCTGGCATTCGACTTAAGTGATAAAGTTTTGTTTTTAAGTGACTTGACAAAGATTTTAGATTATGGGATGAATTTCAGGATGGGTATTGAGTATCAAATTGTAAAGTCTTTTAATTTAAGGGGAGGAATAAGTGCAAATCCATTTAGGCAAACAGGGGGTTTCGGATTCAAATTCGGGAGAATTTCTATTGATGCGGCCATTTCATCACATCCCAGATTAGGATATTCTCCAAATTTATCCTTGAATTATGAATTCTGATTTTAAGCGGATTTTCACAATGATTATTCTTTGCTTGTTATTGAGCGAAATGACTCATTCACAGGTTCAAAATGATATAATCTTGGAACAAATTATAGAATCAATGGCTCAAAACTTCTCAGAAGATCATGATTATTCTGAAATTATTGAACGATTGAACCATTACCGAAAATCCCCACTTAATATTAATACTGCCAGTAAAGAGCAACTGGAGGATTTGTTCTTCATTTCGCCAATTCAGGTAAATTCAATTCTCAATCATAGAGAAGCAAACGGTTTGTTTATCGATGTTCTTGAATTACAAAGTATCATTGGGCTAGATACCAATACGATCCGCTGGCTTTTGAATTTTATAGTGGTGTTGAGACCCGGAGATTTCACCACTTTAACTTTTAAGAATGTTGTACTCAAGTCTGAACATGATCTTATGCTAAGGTTCGGTCAGGTTTTAGAGAAACAATCCGGATTTTTTTCATCAGATAAAAATGAAGCTGGAACATATTCCGGTTCTGCAATGAGAATGTTTGCTAGATATCGCTACAACTACTCAGATTTTTTGTTTGCTTCTGTTAACATGGAGCAAGATGCCGGTGAGCCTTTTTCATTCAAAAATAGACTTAAGGGTTTTGATTTTTACTCGGCTAACCTTTCTTACAAAGGTAAAGGGAAAGTTAGGAAGGTAATAGCTGGCGACTATGCCCTACAGTTCGGACAAGGTTTGAGTATGTGGGCTGGTGCAGGATTCGGAAAAGGAGCAAATCTGGGTTCAATCGCTAGAAAGGATGTTGGATTGCGACCTTATAGTTCTTTAAATGAATCTTTTTTTTTACGGGGAATAGCAGCCACTTTCGAATGGCGGAAATTTTTAATTACCCCGTTTTATTCAGGAAGAAGAATTGATGCGGGCTTTTCTGATTCTAATTCTCAAATAAGCTCTTTACAGTTGAGTGGTTTTCATCGGACTAAATCAGAAATTTTAAATAAAAATGCTGTTTCGCAGCGTGTTTATGGTGCAAATATGCAATATAAGGCTGGAGATCTGACTGTCGGATTAACAGGATTTCAAACCCGATTTAGTATCCCATTTGCCGAAGGAAATACGCTTTATCAGCAATATAATTTTAATGGATCCACTCTTAATAACTTAAGTATGCACTACAGCTACACCTATAAAAACTCCTATTTTTATGGCGAAACTTCCCATAGTTTAAATTCTGGTTTTGCATCCATGAACGGACTAATCAGCAGTTTAGCGCCTGCGGTCTCTCTGGTCAATTTATATAGGAACTACGAAAAAAATTATCATTCATTTTTCAATCAGGCACTCTCTGAATCTTCAAATGCAGCGAATGAAAAAGGATTTTATTCCGGACTAGCAATTAGATTTAATAAGGAATGGGAACTTTTTACCTATGCTGATTTTTTTAAATTCCCATGGTTAAAATTCAGGGTTGATGGTCCATCATCTGGTCTTGAACTTTTTGGTCAAATGACTTATACTCCAAATAAGCAATTTAAACTTTTGGGTAGATTCAGACAGCAAAGAAAGGAAGAGAACTCCGAAGAGTTAGATGGAGGATTGGATATTGTCGATAAACAAGACCTACGAATTGAGTTAAATTATAAGATAAGTGCTGATTTTGCTATAAGAAATCGTGTAGAAATTGTCCGTTATCAAAAGGGAATATTGTACCCTGAATTTGGTTTTCTTAGTGTTCAGGATATTATTTATGATTCCATGGGTTCAAAGTTTTCAGGAAATATCCGATTTGCAATTTTTGAAACATCCGGATTTGACACAAGGATATATGCTTATGAGAATGATGTTTTATATTCTTATTCTGTCCCTGCTTATCAGGGAAAAGGTATCAGATTTTATGTAAATGGCAGATTTAAGCTATCCCGAAAAACTGATCTATGGATAAGATATGCTACGATCAGTTATGCCAGCCAGGAAACTATCGGAAGTGGTGGAGATTTGATTGAAGGAAATAAACGGTCTGATATCCGGATACAATTGCGGTTTCAATTTTAACTATGTTTTTCAAGGGAGAAGTACCTTTTGTTCGATTTCTGATTCCAGTCATGCTTGGGATAGTTTTCGGTAGATTCTACTACACACCATTCCTGATTGATTGGGGTTTTGAATTATGTCTCCTGATTCTCTTTTTATTTCTGTTGTTGTTAATCGTGTATAAGCGCTATTATTTATTCAGGTTTTCCTGGATTTTTGGTATTATAATTCACCTTTTTCTTCTAATTCTATCCTTTTATGTAACAGCACAAAGTTCTGGGAAATTGGATCCATTTAGTTTTTACAAGAATGAAGCCGAACTATTAATTATTGAGATTCTTGATGAACCGAAATTAACCAAGGGCAATTTTCGTTTTGAAGCTGAAGTTACTGGGATACTTGAAAATGGACTGATTAAAAAATGTAATGGAAAATTGTCAATATCACTTGAAGCGGATTCAGCAGGAAGTTTTAAGCCAGATTATGGCAATGTTTTATTAATTCCTGCTGTTTATAGAGCTATAGAACCACAATACAATCCTGGAGGGTTTGATTACCAATCATTCATGGAAAACCGTCAGATTTACTTTCAAGCTTATGTTGGTAAGAACAAGTATCTATGTTTAGCTGTTAATGAAGGAAATGCCCTTATAAAATTTGCTCTTTTATTCAGGAGAAGTTTGGTCAGTAAATTTAATACCTATATACCCGATTTCGAGGCAGCCGCTTTGGCTTCAACGTTAATTCTGGGTTACCGGGCAGAGTTAAACAAAGATATCATTGAGGCCTATTCTAAAACGGGAACCATGCATGTTTTATCTGTATCAGGAATGCATGTAGGAATTATCTTTTTAGTGTTAACTGTTCTCCTTAAGCCTATGGATAGCACTAATTCAATGAAAATAGTACGGATACTAATTATTTTAATTACAATTTGGTTCTATTCAATGATAAGCGGTTTTTCATCTCCGGTATGTAGGTCTGCAATTATGATCAGCTGTGTGGTGGTAGGGCAGGCATTTAATAGAAATCAGAATTCATACAATCTCATCGCAATCTCTGCATTCTTTTTATTGTTATATAATCCGTATTACCTTTTTGATGTTGGATTTCAGCTGTCTTATTTGGCTGTATGCGGACTGATTTACTTCCAGCCTAAAATCTATCAAAGCCTTTTTTTAAAAAATAAGCTCGCTGATTATATTTGGAGTTATAGCGCACTTTCTATTGCAGCCCAACTGGCTACTTTTCCATTAAGCTTGTATTATTTTCATCAATTTCCTCTTTATTTTCTTCTAAGCAATCTTTTAATTGTTTTGCCTGTTACCATAATCATGTATTCAGGAATCTTGCTTCTTATCCTTCCACTTGATTTAATTCTCATTCCAATGGGAAAATTTTTGAGCGGATTGATCAATTTCACGAATGAAATATTATTTCAGATTGAGCGTCTTCCTTTTGCAAGTCTTTCAGGATTATGGATTAATGGATTCCAGTTTTTTATCCTTTGTTTAATGATTCTAATTCTGATTTTTTGGTCAAAGTCGAATATGAAAAGAAGTTTATTGGTGAGCATGGTATTAAGCCTGATTTTGCTGATAACTATTTCCGTTAATCGGATTTTGAGTGTTTCAAGTCAGGAATTAATTTTTTTTAGTCTCCGGCAAAACTCCGCTATTGCCTTTTCCAATGCCGGGAAGTCAGTCGTTCTAGCAAATTTTGGTAATGCAGATAGGATTTTTAATTATTCCATTATGCCGGCATTGGAAAGTCGAGGTGCTTCGGATATTCAATTGTTCAATATTGAGGATAATGTAAGTGGTCAATCTTATTGGTCTGATTCCAATTTTATGCAGTTTGGTAATTTAAGACTGTTGATTTGGGACAGAAGCATGATTTTACCAAAATCGGGTAAAAGATTAAAAGTTGATATCCTTGTTCTGAGCCGAAATCCAGTTCAGAAATTAACGGACATTAATAATTTTATTGAGTTTAAGAAAGTTTTAATTGAAGCAAATAATTACGATTATAAAATTAAGTCATGGCTTTCGGAAGCAGCCAAATTGAATATTTCTACCTATGTTTTGAAAAAATCACCTGCTTATATCATTGAACTTTAGGAATTTGGGTAATTTTTATTAATCCGGAAGGATAGTTTACACTGAAAATTAAATCCTTCAGATACAACTAGTTATGAGATTAGATCTTTTAGATTATTTTCACCGCCGAGTCCTGATTTCGGGTTTATGACGAATAGAATTCTTTGGGCTTAGGTAAAAGACGTGGTTATAGTTGTTCCTTCACCTCTAGCAAAAATTGTTTAAGACGTTCTAATGAATCGATTACTTTTTGATTCTCTTTTACTTCAGCCTTGTTACTCCGCAAATAATCTTTAGCACCTTGAAGTGTAAATCCTTTTTCTTTAACCAAATTGAAAATAATTTTTAAATTTTCAACATCCTCAGAGTTAAAAAGACGATTTCCTTTTTTATTCTTTTTGGGTTGAAGAATTTCAAATTCGCGTTCGTAAAAACGAATTTGGGATGCGTTTACATCGAACATACGGGTTACCTCACCCATGCTGTAATATAATTTGGTAATATCGCGCTCCTTGTATGGCATATAGACAATTTTGCTTTTGTAAAACTACTAAATTTGATTTGAAGGAAGCAAAAATTAAATGATTTGAAGCTTTAAGAATAATACTAACTTCATATTAGATCAAATATGGCTATTTTATTTTCTGTCAATAAAAAACGCATATCTGTATTATATTTGCTGAATAGCTAATCAGGATGACTACCAAAGAGATAAGACAAGGTTTTTTAGAATTTTTTGCCAACAAAGCACATCAAATAGTTCCTTCAGCACCAATTGTTGTTAAGAATGACCCTACATTGATGTTTACCAATGCAGGTATGAATCAATTTAAGGATCTTTTTCTGGGTCAGGCAGCAATCAAATACTCAAGGGTAGCAGATACACAGCGATGTTTACGTGTTTCGGGTAAGCATAATGACCTTGAAGAAGTTGGGATTGATACGTATCATCATACGATGTTTGAAATGCTTGGAAATTGGAGCTTTGGTGATCCTTCAAATCCTGATGGTGGTTATTTTAAAAACGAAGCACTTGCCTGGAGCTGGGAATTATTGACTGAGGTGTATAAAATTCCCAAAGACAGGCTATATGTAAGCGTTTTTGCCGGAGATGAAAAGGAGGGCCTTCCAAAAGATCAGGAAGCATACGATATATGGAAACAATACATTTCTGAAGACAGGATCCTTTTAGGAAACAAGAAGGATAATTTCTGGGAGATGGGTGAAACTGGTCCTTGTGGCCCATGTTCTGAAATTCATGTGGACATGCGTCCGGATGAGGAAAGGTCTAAATTTGAGGGTAGTAAACTGGTTAATCAGGATGATCCTCAGGTTATAGAAATATGGAATAATGTATTCATGCAATTCAATCGCCTGAAGAATGGATCTCTTGAAAAGCTTCCTGGGCGGCATGTAGATACCGGTATGGGGCTGGAGCGTTTGGTTAGGGTAATTCAAAATAAGTCATCAAATTATGATACGGATGTTTTCCAGCCAATGATTCAATTCATTGCTGAAAAATCACGAATGCCATATGTTGGTCATTCAGTCCCGGGTGGAGAAGGCTGGGGTGCATCCGTAGCTATGCGTGTGATGTCTGATCATATCCGTGCAATCAGTTTTTGTATTGCTGATGGAACATTACCATCCAACAATAAAGCTGGCTATGTAGTTAGAAGAATATTGAGGAGAGCGGTAAGATATGCCTATACCTTTCTTGACTTGAAAGAGCCATTTATAAACAAACTGGTTCCAATTCTTGCAGATCAGTTCGATGGAATATTTCCGGAGCTTAAAAAACAGCAGGATTTTGTTCAGAAGGTTGTTCTGGAAGAAGAGGTATCATTTCTAAGGACTTTAGCGACTGGAATTCAGCGTTTTGAACGTTTCGAAACTAATGATCAGGTTATTAACGGAGAATTTGCCTTTGAACTATATGACACTTTTGGATTTCCTATCGACCTGACAGAACTAATGGCTCGCGAAAAGGGCTGGAAAGTTGACATGAATGGCTTTGAAGCAGAGCTTCAGAAACAAAAAACAAGATCAAGAGCAGCAACTGCAATCGATACCGGTGATTGGGTGATTGTTAATGAGGAGGAAGAAGTTGAATTTATTGGTTATGATGAATTGGAATCGACGTGTAAAGTTCTGAAATATCGTAAAGTAACAGCCAAAGGAAAAGATCAGTATCAGGTGGTTCTAAACCGGACCCCCTTTTATGCTGAGAGTGGAGGACAGGTTGGTGATATAGGGAAACTTGAGGATCATTCACGTTTGTTTGATTACCCGGTAACCGATACTAAAAAGGAAAATGGATTGATCGTTCATTTTATGGATGAAATTCCCGAAGATCCTTCAGGATTGTTTTATGCGGTGGTTGACCAGCAAAAAAGAACTTCAACAGAAAACAATCATTCAGCTACCCATTTATTACAATCAGCATTGAGGCATGTTTTGGGTGATCATGTCAATCAAAAGGGTTCTTTAGTTAATTCAGAATATCTGAGGTTTGATTTTGCGCATTTTTCTAAGCTTACAGATTCAGAACTGCTTGAAGTTGAGTCAATGGTGAACCGTAAGATTCGTGAAAATATTACCTTAAAAGAGGAACGAAATGTACCCTATCAGCAAGCTGTTGACTCGGGTGTAACTGCTCTTTTCGGTGAAAAATATGGTGAATTTGTGCGTGTAATTACTTTTGATGATCATTTTTCTAAAGAACTTTGTGGTGGTACACATGTTAAATCAAGCGGGCAAATTGGCTATTTTAAGATCATATCTGAAAGTGCTGTGGCTGCAGGTGTGAGAAGGATTGAAGCAATAACTGCTGATAATACTGAAAAGTATTTTACTACTCAAAATGAACAGATCAAAGGATTAAAGGATCTGCTTAAGAATCCCAATGATCTATTAAAAACTGTTGAATCACTAATTGAAGAGAATAATCGGTTTAAAAAGGAGATTGAAAAGATTCTACTTGAACGATCTGCAGGCCTGAAGCATGAACTTGTTAAAAATATTACAACAGTTAATGGTGTTAATTTGATTGCTCAACAGGTTGAACTGCCAAATGCTGATGCAGTTAAAAGTCTTGCTTATGCTGTTAAGGATCTTGTGAATGATCTTTTTCTGGTCCTTGCCTGTGAGATTGATGGAAAACCAGGTCTAACTGTGATGGTATCCGAAAACTTGATTAAAGAGCGGAACCTGAATGCGGGTAATATTGTGCGAGAGCTGGCTAAAGAAATTCAGGGTGGCGGTGGAGGCCAGCCTTTTTATGCTACTGCGGGGGGTAAAGATAGCTCCGGACTTCCAAAGGCTCTTGAAAAAGCAAAAACTTTTATTAGTTGAGACCCGATAACTATCGGGTGGAAAATTGAGAGTCAACAGCACTCTGCATTCTCAACTACAATCAATTGCATATATTTGCATCGTAAAATAATTAGTATTAAAGTTTAGATGACGATAATTTCTGAAAGCTTAACAGATAAATATGAACTTGTAGTTGGGCTTGAGGTGCATGTTCAGTTATCAACTGAGAGTAAGATATTTTCTACAGACTCAGCCGGTTTCGGTGCAGGTCCTAATGAGCATATAAGTCCGGTTAGCCTTGGTTTACCCGGAACTTTACCCAAATTAAACAAAAAAGTAGTTGAGTATGCAATCAAGATGGGTTTGGCTACAAACTGTAGTATAAACTTACTTACTCATTTTGACCGAAAAAACTATTTTTATGCTGATTTGCCAAAAGGATTTCAGACAACACAAGATAGTAGCCCTATTTGTCAGTCCGGTTTTATCGATGTAAAGGCCGATGATCATTCCACTCGACGCGTTCGGATTCATCGAATTCATATGGAAGATGACGCTGGAAAAAGTATGCACGATCAGGATGAATTTGATTCTTTGATTGATTTGAACAGGGCTGGTGTGCCTCTTATTGAAATAGTTTCAGAACCTGATATTCGTTCTGCACGTGAAGCTGCTGCATATTTAACAGAAATCCGAAAATTGGTTAAATACCTTGATATCTGTGATGGCAATATGGAAGAAGGCAGCATCCGTTGTGATGCTAATATTTCTGTCAGACAAAGAGGGTCTTCAGAGTATGGGAACAGATGTGAAGTAAAAAATCTTAATTCTATCCGAAACCTGCAAAGGGCCATTGAATATGAATTTAAACGCCAGACTGAGCTGATAGAAAGGGGTGTATACATTGAGCAGAACACCTTGAATTTTGATGCAGAAACAGGTAATACTAGTCCGTTGAGAAGCAAAGAAATGGCGAATGATTACCGTTATTTTCCCGAACCAGATCTGCAGCCTTTGGTTCTCGAACAGAAATATATTGAAGATCTGGCTGCCGAATTACCCGAATTGCCTTCAAAAAAGATTGAACGTTATACAACTGTATTTGGTCTCTCTGAGTATGATGCAATTTTACTGTCATCTGAGCAGGAGATAGCCAATTATTTTGATGAACTAAGTGCTATAACTGCACATTTTAAAGCAGCCGCTAATTGGGTAATTGGTCCTTTGAGGACATATTTGCACGATAATCACAAACCAATTACAGCATTTCCTCTAAAGCCAGAGCAGCTCTCAGACCTTATAAGTTTGATTGATCAAGGCAAACTAAACTATTCAGTTGCAGCTCAACAGGTTTTTCCGGAATTGATTAAAAATCCTGGTTTAACAGCAGAAAAGATAGCCAGTTCAATGCAATTATTAATTGATACGGAAGGTGATGAGTTAAGTTTGTTGGTCGATGAGATACTTAACAGTTACCCTGATAAGGTTAAAGAATACCAAAATGGTAAAAAAGGCGTTCTCGGATTATTTATGGGAGATCTCATGAAAAAGACAAAGGGGAAGATAAATCCGCAGCTTGCCAGTAAGTTAGTGATAGATAAATTAGAAAGTAAAGCATGAAAAAAGTTTTTGGTTTAGCCATTTTGGCTATGAGTATTTTTATCGTTTCCTGCAAAAATAATAACGAGTTGAGCATTTCAGGAAAGGTAGAGAATGCCGGAGCAATAAAGAAAGTATTACTTTACGAAACAGATCAGCTTGTGGATTCTGCTTTTTTGAATGAAAATAATGAATTCAAGTTTCGTCGGGTTACAGAGGAACCAGACTTTTACACGCTATTAGTTGGGGAGAAGAATTTTTTGCTAGTGGGAAAGAATGGGGATGAATTAGAATTTAAGACAGATTTCGCTGATTCTACCAACAGCTATGAGATTAAAGGTTCAGAAGAATCAGAGAAAATCAGGGAGTTTAATCAGATTGGAAATAGTTTTAGCAAAATTTATAAAAAGATACAGGATGATTATTCCAGAATGACTGAAGCGAATCCGGCAGCAAAGGATTCAATTTATAATGTGCTTATGCCACAGTTTCAGTCCACCATGGATGAATATTCTAAAACTTCTTTAAAGTTCGCTCAAGAAAATAAAAGTAATCTTGCCGGCTTTTTTGCGGCAAGTTCTCTGGACCAGAGTCAATACGAAGCGGAGCTGATTACCTATGCTGAGGAAATAAAATCAGTATTTCCAAAGAATAAAGCTGTTCAGTCATTTGTAACTAAAATGGCAGCTTTGAAGCCGGTTTCAGTTGGTCAGATGGCTCCTGAGTTTGAATTAAATAATACTGAAGGTAAATTAGTTAAACTATCGGATTTTAAAGGTAAGTATGTATTGCTTGATTTTTGGGCTTCATGGTGTGCTCCTTGTCGGGAAGAAAATCCCAATATTGTGAAACAGTATGAAACATTTAAAGATAAAGGGTTCACTGTCCTTGGGGTTTCACTTGATGAAGAAAAATCAGATTGGCTTAATGCAATTAAAGGTGATCGTTTAAATTGGTCGCACGTTTCAGAATTAAAGCGCTGGGATGGAAAAGTGACAATTCAGTATAAAGTTGAAGGAATTCCTGCATCATTTCTCTTAGATCCCACAGGTAAAATTATTGCCAAGAATTTAAGGGGTGTAGAATTGCAAAAGTTTCTTCAGAAAGTGTTAAATTGAAGGCAAGAAATTGTCAATTTATAATAAAGATTTACAATTTCTTAATATAGGCTTAATGATTTAGTGTAATGGGGAGTTTACTTTTGTATCAAAATATCTATCTATGAGCACTGCTAAGCATAAAATCCTGATTGTAGATGATGAGCCTGATATCCGGGAATTAATTGAGTATAATCTAAAGAAAGAAGGTTATCAGGTTTTTACTGCTTCAAATGGGCAGGAGGGCGTTGCTGAAGCTAAGAGGGTATTACCAGATCTTATTATTTTGGATATTATGATGCCAAAAATGGATGGTATCGAAGCTTGTCGTATACTTAGAACCATGAATGATTTTAAAAACACGTTCATGGTATTCCTTACCGCCCGCAGCGAGGAGTATTCAGAAATAGCTGGCTTTAATGTAGGTGCTGATGATTACATAGCAAAACCAATTAAACCTAGAGCTTTAACAAGCCGTATAAATGCTATTTTGAGAAGAAATGCTCAGTCTGATGTAGAGATTGAAAACAAACTTGAAATTGGTGATTTAGTTATCGACCGTGAAGCATTTCTGGTATATCAACGAGGTGAAAAGGTTGTACTTGCCAAAAAGGAATTTGAATTATTATACCTTCTTGCATCTAAACCCGGAAAAGTATTTACTAGGGAGGTAATTCTTAAAAATATCTGGGAAGATTCTGTTGTAGTAACCAATCGTACCATTGATGTTCACATACGAAAACTCAGGGAAAAGCTTGGAGATAAGTACGTAAGTACGGTAAAAGGAGTAGGATATAAGTTTGAATTAAAATAAGCCACACTTGAAAGCTGAAAGCTAAAAGCTGAAAGGCAAAAGCTAAAAGCTAAAAGCAGAAAGCTAAAAGCTTTAAGAGTAGGTGCTTACATTTTTAAATTTTCTAATTAGCTTTAAGCTTTCGTCTTTTAGGTCAATATTCGTTCTACAAAATTAAAATCCTATTTTTGCGGTCTAATACTGCATGCGTGAAGCTCCCCAAATTCGAAGATCTTATACTTTTTGAGAATAGCAATCTTATAGTCGTTAACAAGCCGGCTTTTTTAAGTTCACTTGACGACCGTGAAGGGGGTGAGATGAACCTGCTTAGGATGGCTAAGCAATATTCTGATGATGCACAGATTTGTCATCGTCTTGATCGCGAGACATCGGGGGTTCTGATCATAGCAAAAAATCCGGAGACTTATCGTTTTGTATCGATGCAATTTGAACACAGGAAAGTGAACAAAGTGTATCATGCGGTTATAAACGGTACTCATATATTTGAAGAATTACATGTCGATCTTCCTATTTTGAACCTTGGAGCAAAAAACGTGGCAATTAATCGTCAGGAAGGAAAGCCTGCAGAAACTATCTTTAATTCTCTAAAGTATTACAAGCATTATACTTTGGTAGAATGTCGCCCAATTACTGGCAGAATGCACCAGATACGGATTCATCTTGCTTCGCAGCGGGCAAATATTGCTGGCGATGAAATGTATGGAGGTAAGCCTGTTCACTTATCAGAGATAAAGCGAGGATACAGACTTGGCAAAGATCAGGAGGAACTTCCTATTATGAAACGCTTTGCGCTACATGCTCGGCAGATTAGCTTTAAAATCGATGAAAATACTGAAATGACGTTTGAAGCACCATATCCTAAGGATTTTGCCACGTTGATTAAACTCCTTGATAAGTTTGACTCTTAATTTTTGACAGATATAGCTTCATAAAATGAGGCAACTGCATCCCATTCAGGATCTTCTTCAAAGGAAATAGAATCAATACGAATGTTTTTGTCTTTTATTTTTGTTAAAATATCGCTTGCCTTTAATCGATCATCTGGAGCAATATATAACAGAATATCACGATAACCTGGCATGGTAGTCGTCCCAACATAACAGTATGTTCCAAGCTCTTTGCTTAAATCTGAAAGGATATCAGTCTGTAGTTTATTGAAAATTTCAATTTCCTTTTCAAGGGGGTGGCCATCTTTGTTTTTATCAAGTGTGTTAACCGTGATAAAAAGTGACATGGGGAAGCTTGATTTTTCTTTGAAATCAATGTATCGATTGTTAATTAAAGCAACACAAGGTTTTCCTTCTGCCTCAAACTTCAGGGTCATGAAGTTTTGCTCAGGAATCAGTTTTTTATTTATTTCTACACGATCATCTGAAGTTTTGTTTTGAGAACAAGACATCAGTGGAAACAGGCACAGTAAAAGGAAGTATGTTTTCTGCATATAAATAATACGATTGCAAAGTTCCAGACGACCTGATCTTTGACAACTCGAGCTTGACCCGGACTAGTAACCCAAAATCTTTAATACCTGTTTACTATTTTGTTCTTCACCAAACACTTCAAAATTAAAGGTTTCGTCGCGGTTACGTCTTATAATTACATGCTTTGGTGAAGGAAGCAGACAATGGTGTATACCTCCATAACCGCTGAGCACCTCCTGATAGGCACCGGTATGAAAAAAGCCTACGTATTGTACTTTTCTGGTTTTAGGCATGAATACGTTGTTCATGTGAGCTTCTTGACTGTAATAGTCTTGTCCGTCACAAGTTATTCCGCCCAGGTTAACACGTTCGTATTCAGAATCCCAATTGTTGATTGGTGCAAGTATATATTTCTGATTCATTGCCCATACATCAGGTAAATTGGTAATGAAAGAGCCATCTAACATCAGCCATTTTTCACGATCATTTTGTTGTTTTCTACCTAATACTTTATAAAGAATTCCTGAAGCTTCGGCAACAGTATATTTACCAAACTCGGTGATAATATCAGGTTCAACAACGTCATGTTCTGCACAAATTTCTTTGATTCTTTTAACAATCTCATTGACCATGTACTCATAGTCGAAATCAAATGCCAAGGAATCCTTGAATGGCATCCCACCACCAATATCAAGGGTATCCAGATCAGGATTTATTTTCTTGAACTTGCAATATAAAATCGTGTATTTTTCAAGCTCATTCCAGTAATATGGAGTATCAGATATTCCTGAATTGATGAAGAAATGCAGTAATTTTACTTTGAAATTGGGGTTTAAAGCAATTTTATGATTGTAAAAATCAATAATATCTTCCATTCTGATTCCTAACCTAGAGGTGTAGAATTGAGAATCAGGCTGTTCTTCTGCGGCGATACGCATTCCGATGCTGCAGGGAATATCCAGCTCATCATCATAAATATTGAATTCCTCCTTATTATCTAAAACCGGAATAATATTTTTAAATCCATCATGCAACATGTCTATGATGTACTGTTTGTACTGAAAAGTTTTGAAACCATTGCAAATGACCGTAATGTCTTTATCTAAGGCACCTTTCTTTTCAAGAGCATCTATCATTGGCATATCGAATGCAGAGGACGTTTCCAGGTGAATATCGTTTCTTAAAGCTTCTTCAACTATATGTCTGAAGTGTGAGCTTTTTGTACAATAGCAATATTTATATCCACCACGATAGTTATTTTTTACTATGGCTGCCTGGAATAACAGTTTCGCCTGCTGTATTTTTTTACTGATGATTGGAAGGTAGGTAAACCTTAGTGGGGAACCATAGGTTTCAATCATTTCCATTAAGTTAAGATCATGGAAATAAAGTTCATCATCAATGATATCAAAACCATCCTGAGGGAAGCCCACGCTTAAATCAAGAAACTCCGCGTAACTCTGCATTTTTTTATAATTTTGGCAAAGATATAAAAAGCATATAGCATAGAACATAGTAAAAAGCTTAAAAAATATCTTACCATGTTTAAAGCAAGGAAAATTAAATGCGTGAACTAAGGATAATTGAGGTTAAGTCAGAGTTGGGGGCCGGAACACGCGGTTCAAGTTTAGGCATTGATGCGATTAAAATAGCCGCTCTCGACTTCGGAAGCAGATATTTTAAGAAATACAAGACTGTTGATATACCAAATGAGAATCATCTTTTACTTGAAACTGCGGGTAATCAACATGCAAAAAGAATATCCGGAGTGCTTACAATGGTAGAGCGTATTTCGGAGGAGGTTTCCAAAACACTAAAAAATAAAGAATTCCCGATTATATTGTCAGGTGATCACAGTTGTTCTGCTGGGAGTATTTCAGGTATCCGGAAAGCATTTCCGAAAAGCAGACTTGGAGTGATTTGGATTGATGCTCATTCGGATTTACATTCTCCATATACTACTCCGTCTGGGAACCTACATGGAATGCCGCTGGCAATAGTTTTGGATGAAGATAACATAGAGTCAAAAATCAATATGCTGGATCAGGAGACTGTCAATTATTGGTATCAGTTAAAGAATGTTGCCAATATTGCGCCCAAAATAAAATACAGCGATCTGGTTTATATAGCTATGCGTGATTCTGAGTTGCCAGAACAATACTTATTAAAAAAACATAAAGTTAAAAACTTTCCACCAGCTGAAATTAGGAAAAGAGGAGTGGAGCGTGTTGCACTGGATACATTGAAATATCTGCAAAACTGTGACTTGATTTATGTCTCTTTTGACGTGGATGCACTGGATTCTGCAGTATCCAAAGGGACAGGAACACCGGTGCCAAATGGAATTACCGAAAAAGAAGCGGGTAATTTACTTTCCCGATTAATGTGCAGTGAAAAAGTTTGTGGTTTTGAAATGGTAGAGGTAAATCCAACACTTGACCGTGAGAACCTAATGGCTGAACATGCGTTTGAGATTTTAGTTCGGGCAACAAACGCTTTAATAAACGATTAAATTTACAGGGATTTACTCATAGCAGATGACAATAGAATACATTATAACTGAGCATATTCAAAGAGCCGTTTCAGAGCTTTATCAAACTGAAATCGGAATAGATAATATCGTCATTCAGGAAACCAGAAAGGAGTTTGAAGGTCAGGTTACAGTGGTAACTTTTCCTTTCACCAGGATTTCTAAAAAAACACCTGAACAAACTGGTGTTGAGTTAGGAGAATATCTCAAGGAGCATATTACTGAAGTTGTTGAATTTAATGTAATCAAGGGGTTTTTGAATCTTTCCATTGCAGACTCCTATTGGATTGATCAATTACTTAATAATGTTTTAAGTCAAGGTTTTGGTCAGTTTCCATCGAACGGAAAAAGGGTTATGGTTGAGTATTCCTCTCCAAATACCAATAAACCATTGCATCTCGGACATGTTCGTAACAATTTATTAGGTTATTCGGTAGCAGCGATTCTCACAGCAAACGGATATGAGGTTATTAAGGTTAACCTGGTTAATGATCGTGGTATACATATTTGCAAGTCGATGTTGGCCTGGCAATTATTTGGCAATGGAGAAACTCCGGAAAGTAGCGGGTTAAAGGGCGACCATTTAGTTGGTAAGTATTATGTGATTTTTGATCAGGAATATAAAAAGCAAATTGCCGATTTGATTCAGGCAGGTGAGACAGAGGAGAATGCAAAGAAAAATGCAGTTTTGATCAAAATGGCTCAGCAAATGCTTTTAGATTGGGAAGCAGGCAATGTGGAAATAATGGCATTGTGGTCAATGATGAACACTTGGGTTTATGCAGGTTTTGAACAAACCTATAACATGCTCGGTGTTGACTTTGCAAAGTATTATTATGAGTCAGATACCTACTTACTTGGCAAAGATATCATTGATGAAGGCCTGGAGAAAGGTGTGTTTTTCAAAAAGGAGGATGGTTCTGTCTGGATAGATTTAACAGAAGATGGATTAGATCTGAAACTTGTTCTTCGTGCGGATGGAACTTCAGTTTATATTACTCAGGATCTTGGAACTGCCCAGTTAAAATTTGATGATTTTAACGTTGATAAGTCTATATATGTTGTTGGTAATGAACAGGATTATCATTTTAAAGTCTTGTTCCTCATTCTGCAAAAATTAGGGAAATCATGGGCTGATGGATTATATCATTTATCTTACGGTATGGTGGATTTGCCTTCCGGTAAAATGAAATCAAGGGAAGGGACCGTAGTGGATGCGGATGAATTAATGGATGATATGATCCGCACTGCACAGGAACGGACAGAAGAATTGGGCAAGGTTGATGGATTCTCTGATGATGAGAAAGCAGATCTTTACAATATGATTGGCCTTGGAGCGCTCAAATTTTTCTTATTAAAAGTAGAACCTAAAAAGAGACTTTTGTTTGATCCTAACGAGTCAATTGATTTCCAGGGACATACAGGGCCATTTATTCAGTATACACATGCCAGAATCTGTTCTGTTTTGGCGAAAGCTAACTATAGCTCAAAGTTAACACTTAGTCATTCTCCTGAGCTTACAATGCTTGAAAAAGAATTAATAGTTAATCTTAGTAAATATCCTGGTTTTATTGCAGCTGCAGCAAAGGAATATAGTCCGGCTCATATTGCGAATTACATTTTTGAATTGGCAAAGCTTTTCAACAAGTTTTATCATGAAGAGAGCATACTTAAGGCTGAAGATTTGAATGTCAAAAATTTCAGACTTGATTTAGCGGCTGCAACAGCATCTATTATAAATAAAGGAATGGCTTTACTAGGAATTCGAGTACCTGAAAGAATGTGAATAGTTGACAGTTGACAGTGAATTACCGTCATTTCGAACACGCGGGTAGTATTATTCAATTTTCAATAATTGAGATGCGTGGAGAAATCTGTTGAGATTAACCTGAGTTCGATATCAGGAAGATTAATAATGCCATTTGAATTGATCTCATGAAGCTCTGGAACTGTATGCTTTGATTTTTGAAACCAATACCTGCGTTTTATAGTTTATTTCAGTCCTTTCCTACGGAGTATTTCCGGCAAGAAATCCCCCTTTGGTC
>JAURKO010000118.1 GCA_030831705.1 Daejeonella sp.
ACCACCATCCTGTTTTATAAATACCACATATCGCGTTCCAAGCTGAACCAGGGCTGTGGCCGGAAGCCAGTAACCATCAACTGAAGTCTGCCTGCTCACTGATATCAACTGACCCACCTTCCAGATTTTATTTCCATTTGGCACATTAGCCCTGATGAGGGAATAATTGATCCCGTCTTTAAAATAAGGCTGAATAAGACTCACGGAAACTTCTGAACGCTGATCTGAACGATCAATGGATTGCACCAATACGTTTTTACCCTGACTAAGCTCCTGTAGCTGATCAGGACGGGCAAAAAACTCAGCCCAAACCTGATCAGTACTGATCAGATCAAATAACTTCTGCCCGGCATTGATGTATTGGCCCTCCCTGATTTGTAAAGCCCCACCTGATGGGATAGCGGGGATTTCAGGAATTTTTGAAGATGAAGTATTAATTGAATTCATCCCCGCTCCACTTTGCGAACTGATTCTTGTTCCTCCAGCCTGGTTTACAGGTGCTGATGAAGCTGAGGTATTTAAACCCAATTCAGAAACGTAACCCGAATAGGTGCTGTAAACTGCGATTCTATCCTCTATCCTGCCTGTACTCAGAACCTTATTTATCTGTGCAACACTTAATCCAAGAAGTAGCAATTTCTTTTTAGCAGATTCAAGAAGTAACGTTTCATTGTTATTTTTCAGAAATAATAATTCCTGCTGAGCATTTGCCAGATCGGGACTATAAATTTCCATGATCTTTTGGCCCTTGCTCACCGGCTCATAATTGTATTTCACAAACAGCTTTTCAATGCGGCCGCTCACCCTTGAAGATACTGATCTCCAGTTGTTTGTGTTATAATTGATTATTCCTTTGTGGATGATTTCAGATTTTTTAAAACCTTTCGTCAACCTAATTGTTTTGATTCTGGAAATAACCAACTCATTGCCTGGTTTTACTAAGGAAGTTAAACTTGTATCCGCAGCTCCATGCGCATCTGCAGAATGCATAGGAACCAAATCCATTTTACAGATTGGACAAGTACCGGGTGCTTCTTTAATGATTTGCGGATGCATCGGACAGGTATAGCTATGCTGCTGACCATCGGTACTGGCATTTTTATCGGAATTACAGCCATAAAGGAATAAACCAATAATCAAGCAAATTGCAAATCTATTGTTCAATATTCTTTTCATATTCCACAATCATTTGATAATATTTCTGTAACTGATCCAGATAATTCATTTGCGACATATTTATTGATTCCCAACCATCAATCACTGTATTCAAATCTGTTTTGTTTTCCTGATAGGCTAAAATTGAAACCTGAAGATATTTCTGCAATGATGGTAAAATCTTGGTCTCATAATTACTTAACTGCTGCTGCATATTAAGCAGATCATTTTCCATGGACTTACTCATCCCTAAAATCTCGGTAAGCATGGCAGCTTTTTCCTGTCGCATTGCTTCACGCTCAAAATTCATGGATTTAATCTCTGACTTATACATTTTCGAAGACCATGGAACAATCGGAATAGAAAGCATTCCCATTACTGTAAACTGCCTGGGCATCAAAGCCGAATAATTAGACATGTGATCAAAACGGATTTTAAAATCAGGCTTTGACTCCTGCCGCATCAATTCAATATTCCTTTCCATCGCATGAATGTCATGCTCCATATGTAAAATATCACTGCGGGTACCCGCCAAATACGCGGTGTCGAGATCTGCTTTCGGACTGAAATTAACGCGATATTCGGTTTCAATTTCAAATTCAGTTGTTGCAGACCTGTTCATCAATGCATTCAAAGCAATCTTTTTGGAACGAATTTCAGCCTCCGTCATCAGAATCATATTTTGTGATTCATAGACCCTGCCCTCAGCTTTAAACACCTGATTCAACCCTCCCTGGTTAAAGGGATAACGAATCTCTGCAAGCTTTTTCATTGTCTGCATGATTTGCTGATTCTCATTTTGAAACTTGATCCGCTTTTGAGCAACTAAAAGTGCGAAGTACAAATATTTAGCGCTAGCTCTTAACTGATTAAAACGCTCATTTCTTCCCAACTCATAGGTCTGGGATTGAGTTTTAAGGTAATCCCTTTTAGCCCTTACTTTTGACAGGTTGGGAATAGATTGTTCAGCAGAGATCATAAACGCACCTTTATCGGTATCTCCAATCATGCCCTGTCCAGGATATGGACTCATAAAAGTTCCTGCTCCCACCATTGGAGCCATCCATGAGCCGGCTCCTTCTATTTTAGCATCCTTACTTTGAATACGACTTTCAAAAGACTTCAAAGAAGGATTATTGGCATTAATCTCCGCCAATATTTGTTCCAGATTCATAACCTGTTGTCCGTAAGCGATGGTTGAGCTGATCAGGACAATCAAAAAAACTATTCCTTTAATGCGTAACATCATGTACCTCCAATTTTCCAAATTTTTTCAATTCATATTCCTTTGTCATCAAAAAGATAAGTGGCGTAACCAGCAAAATATGTGTGGATGATGTAAGCACACCTCCAATCATTGGCAGAACAATTGGCTGCATCACATCGCTACCTACACCACCTGACCATAAAACCGGAGTCAAGCCAAATAATGCGACACAAACAGTCATGAGCTTTGGCCGCAAGCGTTTGGCAGCACCATTAATCACATACTCTCTCAGATCTTCCTTGGTGATCGTTTCACTTGAATTGCCCTTCAAAGCAACCAGCTGACGCATTGAATCATTCAGATAGATCACCATTACCACACCAGTTTCAACGGCAATACCGAACAAGGCAATAAAACCAACCGCTACTGCAACGGAAAGATTAACTCCCCAGAAGTAAACCAGAAAAGCACCCCCAATAAGAGCGAAGGGTATGGTCACGAGACTTAAAAATGCTTCTCTAATTGATTTGAAAGCAAGATACAAAGCCAGAAAGATGATAAAGATGACCACTGGCAGAACATAAATCAAAGTTTTCTGACCCCGGATTAAGTTTTCATACTGACCACTCCATTCAACAAAATATCCATTGGGCATCTTCAGGTTCTTATTCAATTTATCAATTGCCTCCTGAATTGTATTCCCAAGATCCCGATCTCTCACATTGAACATCACCGCACCACGCAGGATTGCATTTTCAGAACTAATCATGGGCGGTCCATCTACAAAACGGATAGTTGTCACAGCTGATAATGGTATTGATCCAGCATCAGGAGAATTAAGTGGAATTCGTTTTAAACGATCGATACTGTTACGGAATTCCTGACCCAGGCGCAGTTGAATATCAAATCTTTGTCTACCTTCAACAGTTGAGGCAAAGGATGCGCCTCCAATTGCCGACTCAACAGTAGCATTCACATCATCCACAGTTAGTCCGTAACGCTCCAACTGATCACGCTGGATCTCAATTTCGAGATATTTACCACCGCTAACCGGTTCTACATAAAGATCCTTCACTCCTTCAATATTCTTCAGCAGGGTATGAACATCCTCAGAAATATGACTGATTTGTTTCAGGTCCTGTCCATAAACCTTAACACCCACATCTGTGCGTATACCGGTTGAAAGCATATTAATCCGGTTAATGATCGGTTGTGTCCAGCCGTTTACCACCCCTGGTATTTGCAATTTTCTGTCAAGCTCTTCAATAATATCCTTTTTGCTGATTCCAGGCCTCCACTCGCTCTTAGGTTTCAGGGAAATAATTGTTTCAATCATACTGATTGGCGAGTTATCAGTGGCAGAACTTGCGCGGCCTGCCTTACCTAAAACATGGTCTACCTCTGGCACAGACTTGATAATCTTATCCTGAACCTGCAGAATTCGCTTGATTTCTGTATTGGAAACATCAGGCAAGGTAACCGGCATAAACAAAATTGACTGTTCATCCAATGGCGGCATAAATTCACGCCCCATACTCATCAGCATTGGGATTGAGATAAGCAATGCCATTATATTTACTCCAATCGTAGTTTTTCTGTTTCTGATACATGCGCGAATTACAGGAAGATATATTTTCTCCAATCCTCTGTTAATCGGGTTCTCATGCTCCTGGCGAAAACGCCCCTTCATGAAAAATGAAATGATAACAGGTGCCAGTGTAAGTACCAGAACCGCATCGATCAGCAAAATAAAAGTTTTGGTATAAGCCAAAGGATGGAATAATTTACCTTCCTGACCCGTAAGTAAAAAGACAGGCAGAAAAGAAGTGATAATGATAATAGTTGAATAAAATACCCCTCTAGATACCTGTTGACAAGCCTTTTCAATGATACTCAATCTTTCTTGAGAAGAAAGTTTAACATAATCATCTTGCTTAGTTGCTTTTGATTTATTCCACATCTGCAATTCCTCCTTTTCTTTGTTCATTTAACTCTGCCTGCCTTACAGCAAGATTTTTGTACGAATTCTCTGCCATGATTATTCCGTTATCCACAATCACACCAATCGCCAATGCGATACCAGTTAATGACATGATGTTGGATGAAATATCAAATGCATTCAGTAAAATAAAACTCGCTGCTATGGTAATTGGAATCTGAATGATGATGCTGATAGCACTTCTCCAATGAAACAGGAAAATAAATACGATCAGGGATACCACGATCATTTCTTCAATCAGTGTAGTTTTAATGGAGGATATTGATTCGGCAATCAATTCACCCCGATCATACACAATATTGAACTTCATTCCCTGAGGTAAGCCCTTTGCCACTTCGGTCATTTTTGTTTTCACCTTGCGGATTA
>JAURKO010000021.1 GCA_030831705.1 Daejeonella sp.
ATTAGCTGACATAATCCTGTAAATACCGGTCATAAAAGCAGTTATATACCTATGAAAAAATTTGCATTGTCAAATTTCTTTATACTTTTGTAAGTAATGAACATTAAACAAAATACAGCGAATTGGTGGTGCACTTCAGAGAAAGGCGCAGGCGATAGGTATTTTGTTAAATTTTAATCAAGAAAAACCTTAAAAATATCAAGCCCGACGCCCAGAGACGTCGGGTTTTTTTATGGCCTTTGATTGCGCAGTTACAAAATTTTGATCTGAAAAAATTATGAAAAAATATAGATTTTACACTTCACACAAAAAGTTACTTGCAGATACTACTACGCCTGTAAGTATCTATTTGCGCTTGCGCGATGTTTTCCCCAACAGTATCTTACTTGAAAGCTCTGATTACCACAGTAGGGAAAATAGCCTAAGTTATGTTTGTTGCGATCCAATTGCCGGTATAATCTTAACTGATGATAAACTAGAGACCTATTTTCCAGATGGCTCGAGGGAACAATATCCCCTCCGTGATCTTGAATTAAAGAAACAAGTTTCAATTTTCAGGAATCAGTTTGAATCGACCTCAACCGATGATTTTAAATTCACATCCAATGGCTTATTTGGATATTTTGCATACGAGAGTGTAGAACATTTTGAGGATATCAAATTTCACTCAAAACCTGCCGAAGGTCGGGATATACCATTAATGCAGTATCATATATACCGATACATTATTGTCATTGACCATTTTAAAAATGAATTATATTTATTGGAAAATCGTATAGAAAAAAGCGAATCCGACGGTTTAGAGAAGATCCAAAATCTAATACAGAATAAAAACTTTCCAGAGTATAAGTTCAGTTTAAATGGAGATGAAAAATCAAATTTTACTGATGAACAGTTTATCAATCTTGTAGAAAATATTAAAAAGCATGTATATCGTGGGGATGTATTTCAAATTGTTCCTTCAAGAGCCTTCTCGAAGCCTTTTTTAGGTGATGAGTTTAATGTATATCGTGCCTTAAGGTCTATAAACCCCTCTCCGTATTTATTTTATTTTGATTACGGTGATTTTAAGTTATTCGGATCTTCACCTGAGGCTCAACTTACCATAAAAAACAATATTGCAACCATTTATCCGATTGCAGGCACGTTTAAAAGGACCGGAAATGCCCTAATGGATGCCGAGCTAGCAGAGAACCTAAAAAGAGATGTTAAAGAGAATGCAGAGCATGTTATGCTTGTTGATCTGGCCAGAAATGACCTTAGCAGACATTGTGATAAAGTTGAAGTAAAGTCATTTAAAGAGATTCAGTATTATTCACATTTGATTCATATGGTTTCAAAAGTTACTGGACAGCTACAAAGCTCTGTTGATCCTTTTGATGTTGTTGGGGATACCTATCCTGCAGGAACATTAAGTGGCGCACCAAAATATATGGCTATGCAGCTTATTGATCGTTTCGAAGGTCAGAAGCGAGGATTTTATAGTGGTGCTATTGGCTTTATGGGTTTCAATGGCGACTTTAATCATGCAATTATGATCCGTTCATTCCTTAGCCAAAATAATATCTTACATTATCAGGCCGGAGCAGGAATTGTATCAGATTCAGATCCGCAAAGTGAATTGAATGAGGTAAATAATAAAATTGCCGCTCTGAGGAAGGCGTTGGAGATGGCGGGAGAAATATAGGATATGAGAGGTGAGATATGAGATGTCGGACCTCGGACTTCAGAATTCAGACCTCTAACCTCAAATTCGAAAAATACAGACAAATTAATACATAGATGAATATTTTAGTTATCGATAATTACGACTCTTTTACCTTTAATCTGGTACATCTGCTACATGAAACTGGCCATCAGGCAACGGTCTGGAGAAATGATAAATTTAAACTTAGTGATGTGAATGATTTTGAAAAAATTCTTCTTTCACCCGGACCCGGGATACCATCCGAGTCAGGTCTCCTGCTGGATGTTATCAGAATGTATTCGCCAACTAAAAGCATCTTAGGAATTTGTCTTGGATTGCAGGCGATAGCGGAGGTTTTTGGAGGTGAATTATATAACCTTTCCCGTCCGGTTCATGGAAGAGCCACAGAGATTACTGTCTTAGACGATAAGGAAAAGTTATTTAAAGATTGCCCGAAACAATTCAAGGTTGGTCGGTATCATTCATGGGCAGTACGGAATGACCTTATTCCCGACGTGATCAATGTGACAGCAATTGATCCTGAAGGCGTAATAATGGCTTTGAATCACAAGACACTCGATGTTCGGGGAGTTCAGTTTCATCCTGAATCGGTACTTACTGAACATGGAAAACTGATGATTTCTAACTGGCTATTTGAGGAAACAATTTTGAAGATATGAGTATGAGTGAGAAGAATTCTAATAATACATCGGGTATAAGCATTCTCGATAAGATCGTTCTAAAGAAAAAGGAAGAAATCGAAGTTGCTAAGTTGAAAAAAACAATTTTGCAACTTAAGCAAAGCGAATTATTTTCAAGGGAATGTTATGTTTTGCGCGACTTTATTTTAGATCCTGCACGTACAGGAATTATTGCAGAGTTCAAGCGTATTTCACCTTCTAAAGGAATTATAAATAACCATTCCTCTGTTCAGGAAGTAAGTAATGGTTACGCAGCCTCTGGGGCTTCTTCCCTTTCAATACTTACTGACCAGAGTTTTTTTGGGGGCAATGATGAAGATCTTCTTGAAGCAAGAAGGGTAAATAAGTTACCATTATTGAGGAAGGACTTCATGCTTGATCAATATCAAATCATTGAAGCTAAAGCTTTGGGGGCAGATATTATTTTACTTATTGCAGCTATTTTAAGTCCGGGAGAGGTTCGTGAACTCGCCAAATGCGCAAAAGATCTTGGCCTCAATGTCTTGTTAGAAGTACATAACAGGGAAGAATTAGACCGCAGTATATGTGATAATTTAGACGCAATCGGCGTAAATAATCGAAATCTGGGTGATTTTTCTGTAACAGTCCAGCATTCTTTTGATCTTGCTGATCATATCCCATCCCAATTTTTAAAAATTTCTGAAAGTGGAATTAGTAATCCTGAAACCATTCAGGAATTGCGCGAAGCAGGATTTGATGGTTTTTTGATTGGTGAGAATTTTATGAAAGAATCAGATCCGGGAAAAGCAATGAAGGTGTTTGTTTCAAAGCTTTAATGCTATTTTTATCAGGATATCCATCGGGATATTCTGACCGTCAACTGTTCAATTACTCAGGTTCAAACTCTTATCTTTGCAATTATTAATAGATTTTAATGCCCAGACAAAAATATTTTGATACTGCAGCGAAGCCGGAAAGAGCAGTTCTTGTTGGTATAATTACACCTGGAGAGACTGAAGAACAGACCCATGAGTATTTGGATGAACTCAAGTTTTTAGTTGAAACTGCAGGTGGAGTAACTCAAAAAGCATTTACGCAAAGAATGCAACGTCCAGATAGGGCTACATTTGTCGGAACCGGAAAGCTTGAAGAGATTAATGCCTATGTTAAATCTGAGGAAATTGATATGGTCATTTTTGATGATGAACTTTCACCCTCACAACTTCGGAATATAGAAAATGAATTGCAGGTAAAAATACTAGATCGCAGTAACCTGATTCTTGATATTTTCGCCAAAAGAGCGCAAACCTCTCAGGCAAAAACCCAGGTTGAGTTGGCTCAACTTCAATATTTACTTCCACGCTTAACACGTCTATGGACTCACCTTGAGCGGCAGAAGGGAGGTATTGGAATGCGTGGACCGGGTGAAAGTCAGATCGAAACTGACCGTCGTTTAATTCTGAATAAAATATCCCTATTAAAAGAGAGATTAAAAGAAATTGATAAGCAAAATCTTACCCAAAGAAAGAATCGTGCTCAGCTAGTTAGGGTTTCTCTTGTTGGTTATACCAATGTTGGTAAATCAACAATCATGAATATGATCTCCAAATCGGAAGTGTTTGCAGAGAATAAACTTTTTGCTACTTTGGACACTACAGTAAGAAAAGTTGTTATTGAGAATTTACCCTTTTTGCTCTCAGATACTGTAGGCTTTATTCGCAAGCTGCCTCATCATCTGATTGAATGTTTCAAATCAACACTTGACGAGGTTCGTGAAGCCGATATTTTAATTCATGTGGTTGATATTTCCCATCCTAATTTTGAAGATCAAATCAATACAGTTAATGAAACCCTAAAAGAGATGGGTGCAATTGATAAACAAGTAATTACGGTTTTTAATAAAATTGATGCCTATAGACCTGCTGATTTTGACCCGCAGGAAGAGCATCCACCACTCACGCTTTCTGATTTTAAAAATAGCTGGATGAGTAAGGATAGAAATCCTGCGATCTTCATATCTGCTTTGAATAAAGAAAATATTGAAGAATTCAGGTTATTGCTCTATGAAAAAATAAAGGCTATTCATACGGTTCGATATCCCTATGATAAATTACTTTTTTAATCAGAATCATTCAATTAATTAGAGCTGAAAAATTTTTATAGTTTTAATTTTAAACTTTTCTAATCCCTAAAAAATGGAATCTAAACGACAACAGAAGTTTGCAGGAGTTATACAGAAAGATCTTGCTGAGATATTTCAGCGGGAGGGATTGAATTTTTTACCAAGTATAATGGTAACCATAACCAAAGTTAGAGTTTCACCGGATCTTGCCATCGCCAGAGTTTATTTGAGTTTTTTTAACAGTACTAATAATTCAATAGCTTTGAATACAATTAAATCTCATTCGAATGAGATTAGGTATAAATTAGGTAATCGTATCAAGGATCAGGTTCGAATAGTTCCCCATCTTGAATTCTTTCTGGATGATACCAGCGAGTATGTAGAAAAGATGGATAAGTTATTTGAAAAGATTAGTAAGGAGCCCCGACAGCCTGAAGATTAAGGATATGATTATTGATTGAAATGAGAACCATACGTGAGCCAGTAAATTTTTATACCCACGCTATTCCTGCTGTATTAGCCATACCGGGAACTTTATTACTTCTAAATAGGGCTGATTTGCCAATCGAATTTACAGCGGCCTGGGTTTATGGTATCTGTACAATAGTTCTTTTTGGAATAAGTTCAATATACCATAGTTATCCTAACACGGAATCTGAGGTAAGATTCTGGCAAAAGTTTGATCATTGTTGTATTTACCTTATGATTGCCGGATCCTATACTCCAACTGCACTGTTGGTATTTGATGGATATACGCGATGGTCTTTATTTGGGATGATTTGGGCCATTGCTATGGCCGGATGTACTCTGAAAATTTTTAACCGCCTTCAGCATAAGGGACTTTCCCTCGGGATTTACATCGCAATGGGTGCATTGATTGTGCCTTTGATGAGTGAAATGGCAGAAAAATTGTCTATTTCGGCTATTGGCTGGATGCTTCTTGGTGGTATATTCTACATTGTGGGTACCATTTTCTATTACAAGGATAAACAAATCGGAAAAAATATTCACAGTCACGAAGTTTGGCATCTTTTTGTCGTAGCTGGCGCCTTGTCACATTACATTTATAATTATCTATATCTTTTCGCTTAAGCAAATTGAGCTTTTCTTTTCTTTTTTATTTTTAAAGATTTTGCCTCTGAAGCGGTAATTATTTCTTTATTTTTTCCTTAGATTTAACTATGTCTCTTAATTTTATTTTTAGCTTTTTTATAATTCTGGCATCGTTTTACAAGGATGATCAGCCGGTATTTAGGGGAAAAAATTTAAATGCATTTATATACAATGTGTTGATCTATCCGGAATACTCTCTTGATAATTGTCTGCAGGGTACGGTTAACATAAGCTTCAGACTGAACAAAGATGGGCGTATCTACCAATCAGAAGTTCAGAAGGGTTTCGGTACAGATCTTGATCTTGAGGCATTACGCGTTGTCCGTCTGACTTCTGGAAAATGGATAATACCTGCGGGTTATGATACTCTGATTTCTATGGTTTTGCCTATAAATTTTACACTCCGTGATCTTAAATGTGATCAGCTTTCAAAAGATGAAATCAGTGCAGCGATTAATGCTTATCAGGCAAGAAAAGGAATGAGCGAAGCGATTTTTAACTATTATGACAAAAAAGTTGCCGGAGTGAATGATGAAGCTGGTGAAATAAGGATGCGGACACTTAAATACCAGTTAGGATTTGATGAGAAATTCATTGATCGCTTGTTAAAGCAGGCACAACGTAAGCTAAAACAGGAGGATTTTGAGGGTGCATGCGAAGACTTTCAGACAATCAGGAGGCTGGGCAGCGATAAGTCGGCATCTTTTATTGAGCAGAACTGCAAATAATCCCCTAGTACAAAAATAGACCATGCGAGAAGGATTATCGTCATTCAAAAATTCAGCGCTAAATAAGGCTTTATTTAGTGTTAGTATCATTACAATTCTTTACTGGTGGACAGCAAAATCTTTAAATGTTTATAATTATGCTTTTTTAGGGGCTATCTTCGAGCTGTTGTGGCTTGTGATGATTGCTGCTGTTTTTATCGGACCTGTGTTTTCGATTTTATTATTTCTGAGAGATAGGTACAATCCGCGTTCATTAGTATTGTATTCCTTTTTATGTCAAATAGTTGCTCTGTGCATTCTTCTTTTTTTTAATAATTAGTATTAGCCATAGCCTGAAAGAATGGTTTTTAAATTATCTGAAGATAAGATATGGTTCCCTGATGCTGAACTTGCAGATGAGAACGGTTTACTTGCAATTGGTGGTGATTTATCTATTCAAAGATTATTATTAGCGTATCGGAATGCAATTTTTCCCTGGTTCTCTGAGGGTCAGCCAATTTTATGGTATGCACCCAATGAACGATTCGTTTTATTTCCTGAAAAATTGAAAGTGTCTTCCTCCATGCAAAAGATTTTGCGATCAGGTAATTTCAAAATTTCATATGATCAGGCTTTTTCTGAGGTTATAAATGCCTGTGCTGATTCAAAGAGGAGAGGGCAAGATGGCACCTGGATAACTGACTCCATGAAATCAGCTTATATCCAATTATTCGAGCTAGGTTTTGCTCATTCTGTTGAGGTATGGGAAAATAATCTTTTAGTTGGAGGCTTATATGGAGTTCAAATCAATCATGTTTTTTGTGGAGAAAGCATGTTCGCCACAGTCAGTAATGCATCTAAAGTGGCTATGGTATATTTATGCCGGTCTTTTAATTTTAGTTTGATTGATTGTCAGGTTTACACCAGTCATCTCGAAAGTTTAGGGGCTGAATTTATCAGCTTAGAAGATTATCTTGTCTTTTTAAATGAAGACAGATCCCATCCGGAATAGAGAATGGAATGGTCATTATTCAAATTATAGGTAAGTTATTTCATTAGTTCATTTTTAGAAACCAAAAATGCAATTACCATATTATATCGATCTTATTGGAACACTTGTATTTGCAGTATCAGGTGCATTAGCAGCTTCAGATAAAAATATGTATCGCGATATCTTTGGTGTTACTTTTACAGGATTTGTTACTGCTGTAGGCGGCGGTACTCTTAGAGACATGATTCTGGGTATCAGGCCAACCTGGGTAGTTGATGGGAATTACCTGATTGCAATAACTATTGGGGTAATAATCGCAATTTCTTTTAAGTATTATATTCTAAAATATCGTCGAACTTTTTTCCTGTTTGATACTTTAGGTATTGCACTTTATACAGTGGTAGGAGTACAGAAGGCCTTGCTATTTAATGTAGCTCCATTAGCAGCGATTATTATGGGTATGTTTTCAGCAGTTATGGGAGGCGTGATTCGGGATACTTTAATCAATGAAGTACCACTTATTTTCAAAAAAGAAATTTATGCCACAGCCTGTTTGTCGGGCGCATCGGTTTTCGTGTTATTAAAACTTTTTCATGTGGACGACAATATGAATTCGTTTATAAGTGTAAGTGTTATTATTCTAATCCGGACCTTTGCAGTAAAATATCAGCTCACTTTACCTAAAGTGGGTTCAAAAAAATCAGTTTAATATTTCCTGAATATCTTTTGCGGTTAATGACTTTACGAAGCTCTCTTCAGTTGTAATTAAAGATTCAGCTACTTTGCGTTTCCTGTTCTGTAAGGCAAGAATTTTTTCTTCTACAGTATCCTTTGTGATAAATTTGTATATAAATACATTTTTATTTTGGCCGATGCGGTGCGTCCGGTCAATTGCCTGCTGTTCCACAGCTGGGTTCCACCAAGGGTCTAAAATAAAAACATAATCTGCTTCAGTCAGGTTAAGTCCTACTCCCCCTGCTTTAATCGAAATCAGAAAGAGCTTTATATTTTTATCAGACTGGAATTTTTTCACTACTTCTCCGCGTTTTGATGTCGCACCATCAAGGTAGGAGAATGGGATATTTTTAGAGTCGAAATATCTTCGGTAGATATCAAGATGCTTAACAAACTGTGAGAATACAAGTACTTTATGACCTCTGGAAAGCACGTTTTCGAGTGTATGAATCACATTTTCAAATTTTCCCGAATCGCCTTCATATCCATCATCAATCATTTGAGGATGGTTGGCAATTTGTCTGAGTTTAGTTAGACCTTGTAATACTTGAATTTGAGATTTTTTGAATGAACCATCTTCCAAATTTAACAGGAGTGCATTACGATATTCTGATTTGATTTTTTCATAATACTCTTTCTGATCTTCACTCATCTGGCAATAGAACAGGTTTTCAGTTTTTGGAGGTAATTCTGTGGCTACCTGTGATTTTGTACGTCGTAACACAAAAGGTTTGATCAGGGCTTGTAACCTGGCGGCCTTTTCTTCATCCTTTTTCTTTTCTATCGGAATCACAAACTCGGAATAAAACAAACTCTGACTTCCTAATAAGCCAGGATTAATAAATGACATTTGTGTCCATAGATCATTCACTGTATTTTCTACCGGAGTTCCGCTCAATATTAATTTTTGCCTCGATTTAAGAGATTTAACAGCTTTAAATGATTTTGAGGATGGATTTTTTATATTTTGACTTTCATCTAGGATAATGTAGTTGAAGTAAAAATTTTTTAATAATTCAATATCTACCCTGCATATTCCATAGGTAGTAAAGACAATATCATAGGCTGTGAATTTTTCTACATCTTTATTCCGAAAACTCCCAGTATGGACGTAAATTTTAAGTTTAGGTGCGAATTTTTTAGCTTCATTTAACCAGTTATAAATCAATGAAGTTGGCATTATTATAAGTGAAGTTGAAAGTATACCTTCTTCCTGGTCGTCTTCCTTAATTTTTTGCATTAAGGCAAGAGTTTGCACAGTCTTTCCGAGACCCATATCGTCGGCAAGACAGCCACCGAAATTATATTTTTTCAAAAAGTGAAACCAGTTATAGCCCGCTTTTTGATAGGGACGCAATAAGCCATTGAATGATTTGGGAACATCAAATTGTTCAATCTCTTCAAAATCAGCTAGTTTTTGAAGTTTTCTATCCATAGTAACAGTAGCCAGGTCGCTATTGCTAAATTCATTTACTAGTCCGATATGATATTTTTTTAATCTTAATTGTTTGCCAGCTTCAGTGAATTGAAGCAGATTACTATATTGAGCAAACCATTCTTCGGGAATTACAGCAATTTCTCCTGATGGTAGTTTAAACTCACGGATTCTATTTAAGATATGATTTTTGAGTTCCATAAATGGAATCTGATGGGGTCCGAAATGGACTACAGCATGTATATCAAACCAGTCGTTATTCTCTCGGATTTCAAGATCTAGTTTGCTTCTTCCAATCAAATATCTTTTGGAACCTTCAGTTTGTTCAAATGAAAAGCCTCTTTCATTCAACTCATCATGATGCTTATTTAACCAATTAATGACGCTTAATTGAGATAAATCTGCATCCCGAATCATAGTTTCCTGGTTATTGAAATTCAGCAAAAGAGCTCCTGAAGAGCTTAAACCAAGTTCCTGAAGGATATTAATTTTATTTTTCTCCCAGCTTAAAGAGCGTTTTATTCTATGAAATACATAGTCATTCTCCTTTTTTTCCATTCTGACAGTTACTCTTCTTTCACTACCGGAAGGAAAGATATATTCTCCGTATCTGAAATAAAGTTGAAGCAAAGGTGCTTCTGTTCCGGAATGGATTAATTTTAGAATAGGTATAGCTTCAAATTTCTCTGTACGGATCTCAAAACCCTCAGCATATACAGCATGTTTTTCAATCAAAGGAGCTACAAATTTTTCGAAGTATGTTGTCTCTGATGATTTTGGAATTGAAATAAATCGCTTGTTCAGGAAGGGAAAAAGCTTTTTCCCTTCTATATCTTCTTCAAAATAGTAAAGTACATCTTCCAGCAACAGCCACGCAGGATAATTACAAATAATTTGTGCTTCCTTGAACATAAACTCTATCCTTTGCCCCTGAAATTTAATTGTTGGAAAATATCTGGTTTCAGTGATATTTCTCCTAAAATGAAACAAAACTGAAGCAGGTTCCGATGCGATAATCAGCTTACGCTCAACCGGCCAGCCTTCCTTACTCATTTGATATATCCCCTTATCACCAATAAGTTTTAGTGCTTCAATAAGTTTTTTTTCAATTTTGGGCCGAATGACTTCGTATATTTTTTCGTTAAAAATTGTCCTGAAGTATTCAACCGGCCGAATGGCTTTTTTGTGGAAACGTTTTATGATATGACTTTGTTCGATTTCTTCAAGAAGCTTGATCAGTTTTAGATCAGTTTCATCTAAAATAGATGAAAATTCTTCTGCAGTGGTAGTAAATAAACGCTGATAGGTGAGGGAAAATCCATGATCAGAATTTAGTTGTACAACATGTGGTTCAATGAGATATCCAAGAAAATCATGCTTGCATATCGAGTATACAATTTTGCATGATTTATTACTGTCAACTCTCAACATAGCTTATTTGAAAAATATAAGAAAGCTGACTATTAAAAAATTCTAAATCTATATAGAATTTTCATTTTTACATGAAATTCTTAAACTAATATGAAATTTTGTTAGGGGATTAGTTATTTCAAAAATTTCACAAAAAATAGACCTTATGAGCTAGTTTAATTGCCAATATTGAAATTTTTCGGTATCAGATTCCAAAATTTTAATCCTGCTAAATGGCTAAAAGAATAAAGCTATCAGGACTTATACATTAATTCCACCCGAAAAAACAAAAGTAGCAGGCCCTTCCAAAAAAACTTCAGTAAATGAGTGCCCATCAAATTTAAAATCTACACTTAACTCTCCACCTTTTACTTTGATTGATGAATGTACTTTTCCAGAAAGTCCTTTTTTCTTTGCCATACACATTGCAACGGCTGTAACTCCTGTTCCGCATGCAAATGTTTCATCTTCAACACCCCTTTCGTAAGTTCTTACGAAATATGAATCGCCAAGATCTTCCACAAAATTGACATTGATGCCCTGCGCTTTATAGGTTTCATTGTATCGAATATCTTTTCCATCATGATAAACATCTTTTTTATCGAGATCATTCACAGGCAGTACATAGTGAGGTGATCCTGTATTTAGAACAAATGCCTCGCCGTCAGAAATTACTGATTGAACATCAATCATCTGTAAGCTTACCCAGTTTGATATTTCTGAAATTTTGGCATAATGCGGACCGTCTACTGCCAAAAAGTTAGTTTCATTGTCTATGATTTCCAGGTATTTTGCAAATGCTACGATACATCTTCCACCATTGCCACACATACTTCCTTCACGGCCATCTGCGTTATAATAAAGCATTTCAAAGTCGTAACCTTCTTTAAGTTGAAGAACCATTAATCCGTCTGCTCCTATTCCAAAATGACGATTACAAAGTTTTTTTATTACCTCAGGTTGGTTAAAAAGAGGGAATATTTGATTCCTATTATCTATAATGATAAAATCATTTCCTGCGCCCTGATATTTAAAAAAGTTGAGATGCATATAAATAATGTCATAAAAGCCTTATTAAGCTTAATAGTTCAAACATATTGATTAAACATTTTATAAATTTCGGTATTTTAAATTAGAATGTCTTGTATTAAAGTGTAGAATTAAAATCAGGGAATAGAGCTTTAACATTTTTTAACATAAAAAGGATACCCTTTATGCCGCATTTTCGTTTTAGTGGTATTAATTTTGACTGTTAGTTATTAATAAAGAAAACATAACAAAATAAACATATGAAAAAGATAGGTGTAACTTTTTTAGCAGCATGTCTGGGCGGGGCTGTTGCTGTTAGTGCGTACAAGTTTATTGAGAATAAATACGGGGATGGAATGTCTTTTGAAGACAAACAAAAAGTATACTTCACAAATAATCCGGGTTCTTCGATTAATTCATCAACCGGAGCCCTTGATTTCACTCAGGCTGCAGCTTCTGTAACTCCAGCAGTTGTGCATATCAAAACAACTTATAATGCCGATGCGAGTCGCGGATATTCAGGACGCGATCAGATGCAGGATATGTTTGAAGATTTTTTTGGGGGTCGTCGTCGTCAGCAGGGGCCTGCACAGGGATCAGGCTCGGGGGTTATCATATCGGATGATGGTTATATTGTAACAAATAATCATGTTGTTGACGATGCTGATAAGATTGATGTTATACTTCCAGATAAACGTTCTTTTGTTGCAAAAGTTATTGGTCAGGATTCAAATACTGACCTTGCCTTGCTTAAAATTGAAGGCTCCGGTTTCCCGATTCTTAAACTTGGGAATTCTGATGATGTAAGGGTTGGAGAGTGGGTATTAGCAGTTGGGTATCCATTTGCACTAAACACTACAGTTACTGCAGGTATTGTGAGTGCTAAAGGAAGGCAGATTGGAATTCTTGATCAGGGAATGGAACCAAATGAAGATGGTGTACCTCAAGCCCGAACAGCAATTGAATCATTTATTCAGACTGATGCCGCAATAAATCGTGGCAATAGTGGAGGTGCTTTAGTCAATACCAAAGGAGAATTAATCGGAGTGAATGCTGCAATAGCTTCTCAAAGTGGTAGTTATGAAGGGTATGGTTTTGCAATTCCAATTAATCTTGCAAAAAAGGTATTGAATGATTTCAAAGAGTTTGGTTCTGTTAGAAGAGGGTATATTGGTATTCAATTCACTGGGCTGGATGCGGAACAATCTAAGCGTTTAGGGGTTGATGAGATTAA
>JAURKO010000119.1 GCA_030831705.1 Daejeonella sp.
CCAGTTTAACACCAACAATATCATTTGGATATTTCTTAGCCATCTCAGCAGTTTTCTGTGGGTCCATTTCATCAATATTGTTTTCGCCTGCTCCGTCCATTCCGGTACCAACAATATTTAGCATTGTGAGAACACGGGTTTGTGAAGCATCAATTGTACGCTTCTTGTAAAGTTCGAAATCTCTCCAACCCGTACAACCCGCATCAACTACAGTAGTCACTCCGGTACGAAAAGTAAATCCGTCGGCAGGCAAAGCTGTAGCTGCATTTTTAAGATAACTTCCATCATGTCCCCAGAAGAAATGGACATGGATATCAATTAATCCTGGTGTAACATATAAACCCTTAGCATCAATAATCCTGTCGGCAAGATCAGGGTTGATATCTTTAGCAATCAGTGCAATTTTTCCTTCAGAGGCTGGAACAGCCGCCCGAGCCGGTACTGCCGGACGTGCTGGTCGACCATTTTCTGCAGGACGCTCGGCCATTGCCGGACGTGCCGCCATTCCTCTTCTACCAGCTGTGAAGGCAATGTCCATGACAGAATTTATATTATTCTTCGGGTCAATAACATGTCCGCCTTTAATAATATAAGCATAAGGCTTACCTGATGATGTTCCGGCCGGTTGAGCATTAGCCCTGATCCCAAAAATTACCAGAACGGTAATTAGTACTAATTTTGTTTTCATTTCAATTATGTTTTATTGATGAAATATAGAAAAATACACTGATGATCTTAGGGCTGCAATTGATTAACTGATTTTCTAAATGCCGCATTATCTATTTTAATATTGGATGCAGAAGTCATGATACTGAAAATACCTCTTCTGATCGATTCAGAAAGGCTTTAACCCTATTTTATCGAACAAATGGAGAAAAAAAACTAATATTAAAGGCAATTGTAACAATTATATTGTTCTTGTTATGGAGACCTAAAATACCGAATTTAACACCCCCGTAGGTGAAAAATTATTTCAAAAACATATTAGCTGCAAAAAATAAAGCTAACCTGAATAATTATATTGCATTACATTTTAATTCTCAGCCATGCCCAAACAAAATAACCAAATACTTACTCATAGTGATCTGATACAGCTAAAACGATGGAACACACCCACAATTTATAACGGCTGGGAGCAAATTACAAAACAAAATCCCGCCAGCGATGCATTCAATCTTGAAGAAACACATGATTTTATGCCTCAAATGGGACCGATGGTAGGCTATGCTGTTACTTTGGTCATTGAACCAAGTAACCCGCAGCATAAGGTTTCAAATTCTAATGCCTATGCGGAATATCTTCACTATGTGGCTCATACTCCGGGTCCAAAAATTGTGGTCGTGCAAGACCTGGATAAACCTCAGATTGTTGGTTCCTTTTGGGGTGAAGTAAATAGCAATGTGCATAAATCACTTGGTTGCGTGGGTACCATTACGGATGGAGCTGTACGAGATCTGGATGAAATGACTAACGCAGGTTTTAAAGCATTGGCCAAAAGACTTTGTGTAGGCCATGCCTTTGTGAGTTGCGTCAAATGGAACTGTGAAGTGGAAGTGTTTGGAAGAAAAGTTCTGCCTGGTGACTTAATTCATGCCGACAAACATGGTTTTATAGTGATAGCACCTGAAGAGCAGAGCGGATTACTTGAAGCAGCCCAATTTATGGATGCCAATGAATGTAATACCATCATTCCCGCAGCAAGCAATGCCGCAGGACAAACTATGGATGAAATTTTAGAAAATATTGATCATAGCCGGAAAGCTTTCAACAAAAATATAAAGGAAAAATTTAAGAGGGAAGGAGAGTTTTAAGCTTAAAGCTTAAAGCTAATACCTAAGGCCTAATACTCCAACCCCAAATCACAAATTAACGTAAACTCGACATAATATTAAACAAACCACATAGAAACATAGCTTTTTATAGCTTCTAACCTGCATTTTAGACACAGATAGCCTTGAAGCTTCGCTTCAATCTATGTGATTTAAAATCTATGTGGTTAAATATTAATCTTTAGATAGTTTCAATCTAACGTTAATTTACCTTAATCACCCCCTTCATAATCCGCCAATGCCCGGGAAAAGTGCATATAAAGGGGTATTCTCCGGGTTTGCCTGGTGCTGTAAAATCAAGTCTATATGAACTTCCAGTTGCTACAAGTGGAGTTGAATAGAGCACTTCAGGAATCGCAGGAACAAAATTCTTCGCATAAGCATCTTTACGGCTAGCCATCGCATCGGCTGCTTTCCCAACAATCTCACTTGAACCGGGTTTTATGATTACCACGTTGTGTGGCATCTCATCAGGATTTTTAAAAATCAATGAAACCAAACTGCCTGCTTTAATATTAATTACAAACTTATCATAAGCCATTTTGCCGCTGATTGTTGATAATTGAATAAGGGTTCTTCCCTTATATTCTGTTCCTTCTGAATCTATTGCTGCGGTTTCTGCAAGTAATGTTTTCCTGAAATCTGAAATCGCCTTCACGTCTGCAAAATCATTATAGAATTTCTCTGATAAAGGTTTTCTTGTGTAAATGCCCGCATCAGGATCCTTTTTAAAATAGCCTGGCATGGTTAATACTTGTTCAGAAGAAAGCGGCTGCAGCAATAATTTTGCCTTATTTGACTCGTTTGCTAAAAAGTTTTTATCTTTCTTAAACTTCTCCATCCAAATGGGCTGAAGATGTTTAAAGCTCTCCTTTAAAGCATAAACGATATAATCATCCATTGGCATTTCAGAAGCCGAAAGTAAAGCCATCAGACTAGCCTCATTCGTAAAGTGACTCAGCGAAACAATTGCTTCCAAACGTACTCGTGGAGAGGAATCTTTCGACATAGCAATAAGTCTAGCCTGGGAATTCTTAAGTTCATCCTTCCAGTAAAATAGCACTCGTGTCGCTGCAGCCCTGATGTTGGAATCTCTCGCCTTTAAAAGCTTATTTAAAAGCGTTTCATTGGTTTGATGTAATCTTTGGTACATCCACAAAGCTTCCAATTGAAATTGCTCATAATTCTTATCCGAGGTATTTAGTTTTTGAATCCAATTTGGCAAAGCTGCTAAAACGTCCTTATCAGGAAAGTCCGTCAATTGAATTCTGGCCCGGTACCTGGTTCTGTCTTCGTATTCCTTTAACTGATCCAGCAGTTGATCAATCTTAAGTCGGCTCATATCTACCGGCTTCAGTAATGCTTTGCCGGTATAAGTTATCCGCCAGATCCTACCATGGGTTTTATCCCGATCGGGATCACGCAAGGCTCGCTCTCCATGGTTGATTACCAGGTTGAACCAGTCGGCTAAGTAAAGAGCTCCATCCGGACCGAACTGCAGATCTACAGGTCTGAATTGAGGATCTTTAGATTGCAGAATCGGCTCCTGCTCTTTACCAATCAAACCACTACCCGCTTCAGCCAAAGAATGATTCGTGATTCCCTGAAAACCAAGAAAGGTATTAAACAGCACATTGCCCTGATAATTATCCGGGAAGTTTCTGCTTGAAACAATTTCCAATCCGCATGTTTTTGGTTTAATCTTCAGCGTTAGCATATCTTTCATTTCAACATGCTTTATGGGATAATCAGTCGCGACTGTAAGCGGCGGAGCAAAATAATTCATTCCTGTAGAGGTATCCCCAATCAGATGAGTACCATTTCGTGTGAAGACATTTCCCCAGGGGTTGGCATAAGGATAAGAAACATAAGGTTCGAGTTTCATTGTGATGGGATCGTATCGCCAGGTTTCACCATAAGCAGATCGCTTCGGTCCATAAGGCGTTTCTACCTGAGTATGAAGAAAAGTGCCCATATGCATATATAATGCACCATCCTGACCCCAGGTGAGTGCCGAAATTGAATGATGTACATCCTCTGTACCAAAACCATGAAGAATGATTTCTCTAACATCTGCTTTTCCATCACCATTGGTATCTTTTAGGAACATCAGGTTTGGTGGCTGTGAAACATACACTCCACCATTCCCCAATTCAAATCCCAGGGGCATGTAGAGACTGTCGGCAAATACGGTGTGTTTATCTGCCTTTCCATCATTATTGGTGTCCTCCAGAATGATAATTTTATCATTCGGCGGACTACCAGGATAGTACTGCAAATACGATGGAAGAGTTGATACCCATAAACGTCCTTTCGGATCGAAAGTAATCTTAACCGGTTTTTCAATAGGAAAATCCTTTTCAGAAGCAAAAAGCTCAACTTTAAAGCCATCCTTTACTACGAATTGTTCTTCCGATGGTGCATTCTGAGGCTTTTTAACACTGATCTCCTGTTGATCATTGATTAATAGCCTGACCTTTTTAGTATCAATACCAGCACTACTTTTGGTACCTGTCCAAACCATACTATCAAGGCTTAAAACCAGCTGATCCAGTTTCAATAATTCAGTAGGGAAAGAAATTGGTCCGCCGGCAGGCTGTACCCAGGGCTCTTTCCTGCTTCCATTGATATACTCTGCATTTACCGCTCTGAATTTGTAGAAGAACTGCTGATTTTTATGATCTATTGCCCACTTTAATTGTGTAAAATCTGGTTCGGTTTTCCATTCTGCAAATTTGAAATTTAATTTTTTAGCCATTACTTCACTAATTGCTTTATAGCCTTTATCATTCAGGTGGATCC
>JAURKO010000120.1 GCA_030831705.1 Daejeonella sp.
CTGAATGTGTTGATTTTTCAATACATCAACATCTTCCTGCTTCTTTTTGGCAATTTCAATCTGTTTTTCCAGATTACCTCTAACTGAGGCTAGATCTTCCTCTTTTTTGGTAAGATTATCAAGTTTTTGATTTATTGATTGCTCTTTTTGTTTGATAGAATTTTCTCTCTGATTGATGATGTTATTCTTGGAATTAATCTCCTGCTCATGCTCTGCTTTCATTTGCAGAAATTTTTCCCGGGCCTCAAGAAGTTTATCCTTTTTAAGTATTTCAGCATTTGTCTCAGCATCTTTAAGGATTTTCTTTGCCTTATTCTGGGCACCCAACTCCTGATTCTTGAATAAATTCCGTAGCAGAATTCGCCCTATGAAGATTCCTGATCCGAGACCAAGCAATACGTAGAGCACTATTTGTAATATGTTCATAATTTCTTTTTAAATAAAAACCGCATTTAAATTTTAAGCCTCATGTACTGCATAAGCTTTATTCATTAGGTTTAAAGGTGGGTTATGATCAGTTGCAATGATCTACCTTATCACTCTTCAAATAACTAATTATTAAGCTTAAAATAGTGAAACGTAAAATTTAACTGCGGTTAAATCTTTAATGCTCTATGTTAAAAAGAACGATATTACTTTGAAAAAAAATTTGTGAGTAGCTGATCTAATTGATGAACTTTTTCCATTACATCTGTATCTTCGTGCATTACTTTCCTTTCCGCTTTGAGCGTGGTGGTGGCATAATGCAAAACACACATAGATAACAAATCTTGTTTATCCCGAACCGCATAATTGTCTTGGTATTCTTTTATACGGTCATTAATTACTTTAGCTGCCCTTCTTATTATTTCCTCTTCTTCGATATTTACCTTTAAGGGGTAAACTCTATCAGCAATATTTATTTTTATGGAGATTTCTCCCATTTGAGCTTGGTTCACTAAGTATTACTTTTTAAGTAATACAATACACTTATCTATTTCGCGTACAAATTCGGTAATTTTTTGCTTTATGTCAAGACTTTTTTCATTCAAGCCTAATTCTGTTGGCTGAATCCCTTCTAAAGAACGTGCCAGAGTCAATACGCGAAGCTTTTCTTCCAATTCAGATTTTTTTACTTCACGACTGTCAACCGACAGTTTTAAGGAATCATTCTCCAGTTTTAATAAGTCATTCTCCTCCTGCAAAGCGGCACAAAGGTCTATTAACCTGCTGGTTTTATCAATTACCTTTGAAAGCTGATCTGTAACTGTCATATGAGTTGTAAGTTGTAGGTTGTAAGTTCTAAGTTAGAAACTACTAAACTTGTAAAGCACGCACCAAAACTGAATAAAAGCAAAAATAAGAATATATTCAAAATCAAAAGACTTAATTACGTCTGCAGCTATAACCTAAAACATACAACTTATAACTTATAACCTACAACTTATAACTTATAACCTACAACTTATAACTTATAACCTACAACTTATAACCTACAACTTATAACTTATAACTCACTTCCTGATCTCCGCTCCAGCCTGCTTCTCGAAATTAAGGATTAATTTTTGCATGATCGCTTCAATTTGTTTGTCTGTTAAGGTTTTTTCATCATCCTGCAACAAGAAGCTCAGCGCATATGATTTTTTACCTTCAGGCAGCTTATCGCCAACATAAACATCAAATACATTAACTTCTTTCAAAAGGCCCCTTTCAGTTTTAAAGGCGATTTGTTTTAACTGTTCAAAGCTAATGTCCTTATTTAGCAACATAGAGAGATCCCTTCTAACTGATGGGAATTTAGAAACCTCCGCATAACTTATTTTATTATTTCTGACTGAGCGAATAATCTGATCCCAGTCAAAATCTGCAAAAAATACCTCTGAACTAATATCCAGCTTGTTTAAAGATTTTTTTGAAACTACACCAAATTCAACAATGATTTTTTCACCTTTACGATAAGAGATCCCTGAAGAAAACTGAGGATTAGTAGTTTCTGATGTACTTATTCCTTTTACATTAAGCTTGTTTATGATCAGGTCAACCGCTGCTTTCAAATTATAAAAATCAGCTTTACCTGATTTTGAATTCCAGCCTTCACTATTTTTCGAACCACTCAAAAAGATAGAAAAACGTTGATTCTCTTTATAATTCTCCTGATCGAGATTATAAACCTTTCCAAATTCATAAAATTTGAGGTCAGAATTTCTACGGTTTTGATTATAAGCTATTGCCTCAAGGCCTGAGAATAATAAGCTCTGACGCATCACATCAAGATCATTGCTTAGAGGATTTAAAATTCTGACTGCCCGTTCAGGTTCAGCAGAATAGCTCAGTTTAGTCAGTGAATTACTGAGAATCTCAAAAAAGCCATTCGCAGACAAGAGCTCAGCAATTTGATTTTGTAAAACTTCCTTATCTGGCTTTACTGTGGTATTGAGGGATGCCCGGATCTGTGATGGGATTTCCACATTATCATATCCATGAATTCTCAAAACTTCCTCTATAATATCAACTTCGCGAGTCACATCAACTTTATAGGCCGGTACCTCAAGCTTCATACCTTCAGAGTTTTCTGAAATGATTTTTATTCCCAAACCAGATAAAGTAGTACGAATTTCATCAGCAGAAATTATTTTCCCTATCAGGCGGCTCACATTGTTGAATGAGATATCGACAGGGAAAGGATTTGCACGGACTGGATAACAATCCGAAATCTCTGAAGATATTTGTCCGCCTGCCAGCTCCTGAATCAAAATTGCAGCACGTTTGATTGCGTGAACTGTCATATCCGGATCTGTTCCCCGTTCAAATCTGAAAGAAGCATCTGTTTTCAAGCCATGTCTTTTGGATGTTTTTCTTACCGAAACCGGGTTAAACCAGGCACTTTCAAGAAAAACATTTGAGGTAGATTGCTTTACTCCTGAGGATAGACCACCAAAAACTCCTGCAATACACATCGGTTCTTCCACATTACAGATCATTAAATCATCTGCGGATAGTTTCCGTTCAATATCATCCAGAGTCGTGAATAGCTTGCCATCTGCTAATTTCTTAACCAGAACCTTATTCCCAGTAATTGCATCAGCATCAAAAGCGTGCAATGGCTGACCGAGTTCATGAAGCACGAAATTAGTTACATCAACCACATTGTTGATTGGGCGAACACCAATTGCATTTAGTCTGTCTTTCAACCAATCAGGTGATTCTTTAACACTGATTCCACTGATAGTTAAAGATGTATAACGCGGGGCAGCTTCCGTATCTTCTACATTAACCTGTATGTTTAAATCCTGATTCTGCACTTTAAAACCCGATAAATCAGGCATAATAACTGGAATCTTAAGATAAGCTGCGAGATCACGTGCAACACCCAAATGTGAGGCCGCATCTGCCCTATTGGGAGTTAATCCAATCTCAAACACAAAATCATCCTGAAGATTGAAGTAATCTTTTGCTAAGGAACCAATTTTGGCATCCGCATTCAATTCCATAATTCCATCATGATCATGGCCTAAACCAATCTCATCTTCAGCGCAGATCATACCCTCTGAAACCTCACCACGGATTTTTGATTTATTAATTTTAAAAGGCTCACCTGTAGTCGGGTAAACTGTAGTATTTACTGGAGCTACAACTACTTTTTGTCCGGCAGCCACATTATTTGCCCCGCACACAATTTGAATATCCTCACCGGTACCAATATCAACCCTAGTTACTTTAAGCCGGTCTGCATTGGGATGTTGTTGGCAATCCTTCACAAATCCAATTACCAGTCCCTCCAAACCGCCAGGAACAGTCTGCACCTTTTCAAGGCTTTCAACCTCCAATCCAATATTAGTCAGAATCAGAGATAATTCTTCGGGGGTTTTACTGGTTTTTATAAATTGCTGGAGCCACTTATATGAGATCTTCATGTTCTAAAAAAACTAAAAGTCAAATATAGTAAGAGATATGGGAAATGAGATATGAGATATGAGATTTGAGATGTGAAAGGTCGGAGGTCAGAGGTCGGAGGTCAGACTTCATACCTCATACCTCATGCTTCAGACCTCAGACCTCACATCAAATTATCCGAGCAAGCCTTCATCAGCAAAACTTAAAAATCCCTGATCGGTAATGATCAGATGATCTAGAACCGGAATATCCAAAAACTGCCCTGCTGATCTTAACTTACGGGTTAGTTCGAGATCTGCATGACTGGGCTTTAGGTTTCCTGATGGATGATTATGCGTTAAAATAATCGAAGCAGCATGATTTTCAAGAGCAATATTGAAAATTATTTTTGGATCAGCGATAGTCCCGGCCTGACCACCTTTGCTAACCAAATGCCTGGAGGTAATTTTATTGGCGCGGTTAAGAAGCAGGATCCAGAATTCTTCATGATTAAGGTCCTTATATTGAGATGCAATACATTCATAAACATCAATGCTCGTATTAACCTGGATCAGTTGTGCACGTACACTTTCCTTTCTTCGTCGGCCGATCTCTAAAGCCGCAATAATCGTAATGGCCTTCGCTTCTCCAATTCCTTTAAATTTGGAAAGATCAGAGATACTTAAGCGTGCAAGTTGATTCAAATCATAGCTACAAGCATAAAGAATACGTTTACTTAACTCAACAGCACTTTCATTCACGTTTCCAGAACCAATAAGAATGGCGATTAACTCTGCATCACTCAAACTCCGTCTGCCTTGATTTGAAAGTTTCTCTCTAGGACGGTCTTCTTCAGCCCAGGCTTTAATACTTATTTTCTGATCATAGGACTCCATAATTAAATTTATGGAAACGGCAGAAAACAAAAAAGGGGTACTGATTTAACGGTACCCCTTTTTTAAAGTATGTGCAAAGATTACTTCAAGCCATTTACAAATTTTGTAAGTTTTGACTTGTTATTGGAAGCTTTGTTTTTATGAATAATGTTCTTTTTGGCCAAACGATCAAGCATTGAGATCACTTTACTTAGAAGCGGAGTCGCTTCAGATTTATCGGTAGTAATACGTAATCTTTTAATTGCGGATCTGGTTGTTTTCGCCTGATAGCGATTACGTAAACGCTTAGCTGCGTTTGATCTGATTCTTTTTATCGATGATTTATGATTTGCCATTTGTTAAGCTTGTTTTTCCGTCCTTCTTTTAAGGACTGCAAATATATGCCGATTATTTCAAAATACAAAGCATAAAATAAAAAAAGAAGAATTTATACTTAAGCTTCATTTTACCGTTAAATATTCCTCTTCCACATATCGAATATCTTCTAGAAAATTTACATACTAATCTGAGCTAATTCCTTTCATAGCGGAAATTTAAAGGTGAGAAAGTAATGAGCCTGGTCAGGTTCTAATAAGCCAATCACATTTTTCTTAACTAAACATGAGTTTGGTGTAAGTATGGTTATTTAATTGGTTTATAACTATTCAGATAAATCTCTGAAGCCAATTTAATTTGATTTTAAAAAACAATGCCTGTGTGCTTTAGGCTAGTTCAGTCCTTTCCTCCAGGGTAGTTCCGGCACGAAATCGCGTTCCATATAAAACTAGAAATAGCCGGAAGCTACCTCCTACGGCAAGGTTTATTTTACCCAATACTGTTTTTCATCGTAACGGCTGTCCGGAATACGAACCATATTGTATGCTTTTAAATTTCATGCTGCCTTTTAAATATGGTGAAAAACCCAGGATAGAACGAAGGATGGGGTGGCCTCAAGGGGTCAATAAACGGCTTTTTAAAAAAATCTTCCATCTGAAAAGCAATCGGTGAAATTTTACATCGAGCTCAGGTACAAAAGAAATATTGACAAGATAATCCATAAAGGGTACTGAAATCATATGGTTAGAAGATAGCTTGTTAGAGAAAAAGCATTTTTTATCTGCCTGCAATTCCCTCATTTTAATTAAGCTAAACCGTTAAATCATCCCTTCTACCGTTAAATAAACTGATCTGAACCTGAACGGATAAAAAACTCAGATTAGATACTCATTTAAAATCTTTTAGGTTGAAGAAGAAACCGCTCCTGATTCTGTCGGTAATTGTCTGGTTCACTTGTACCTCATGGGGATTTTTTGCTCACCAGGATATCAATCGCATGGCTGTGTTCATTTTACCGTCTGATATGATCCGCTTTTACAAAAATAACATCCTTTATATTACTGAGCATGCTGTTGATGCCGACAAACGTCGTTATTCGGATAGTTTAGAGGCCCCCAGACACTTTATAGATGCCGACCGCTATGGTAAAAATCCTTTTGACAGCATTCCGGAGAGGTGGCTTGATGCAGAAAATAAATATTCTGAAAAACGATTAAAGGAGAACGGGATTGTCCCCTGGCAAATTGAAAGAACTTATTATTCTCTGGTAAGGGCATTCAAGGAACGGGATTCAATCCGAATTTTGAGGCACTCAGCAGATCTGGGGCATTATGTATCTGACGCTCATGTGCCGCTACATACCACCGAAAATTACAATGGACAGTTAAGTAAGCAAACCGGGATACATGGATTCTGGGAGAGCAGGCTTCCGGAGCTTTTTTCAACAGAATATGATTTTATAACAGGCCCGGCAAGATATCTTAAAAATCCTCTAAAAGAGGCCTGGAAAATAGTCAGGAGCAGTCATGGCTTACTTGATTCAACCTTACTAATCGAGGCCAGACTCAACAAAACAATGGCTTCCGATCTTAAGTTTTCGTTCAGTGAACGTAAGGATAACGTTGAACGACAATATTCAAAAGAATATGCCCGTGCCTACCATAGCGAATTAAAAGGAATGGTAGAAAATCAAATGAGAGCATCTGTATTAATGACAGGCAGCTATTGGTTCTCAGCCTGGGTAGATGCAGGGCAGCCTAAATTAAGGGATTTCCCCTCCAAGGAACTTAGCGAGGAGGAAAAACTACAGGGGCAGGAGGCTGAAAACTCGTTTGGAAAGGGGCGAATAATTGGCAGACCAGAAAATTAAAGCTTTCCACCTTCCAGGCTATTTCTAGCTTTAAAAGCAGCAATAACTGCCGGTAAAACAGTTAGTATAATAATAACCAGCATCACATAGGTAAAATTATCCTTTATAAACGGGATATTCCCAAATACAAAACCAATCCCAAGGAAGCTGACGATCCAAAGAACCCCACCTACCACATTATAATAGGTAAATGGCCCAAATTTCATTTTTCCCACACCGGCAACAAAAGGCGCAAGGGTCCTGAAAACAGGCATAAATCTGCTAAAAATTAACATATTCCCACCTCTCTTATTAAAATACTCTTTAGTTTTTTCATAATACTCGAGTTTAAGTATTCGGTTGCCTGGCTTAAACACTTTAGAACCAAGAAAATTTCCTAAGGTATAATTGATGGTATTTCCAGTAATGGCAGCTACAATTAATAGAAGTCCCATAGTATATATGTTCAGTCCGGTATCCCCTTTAGCAATTAATGCTCCAATTGCAAAAAGCAGTGAATCACCGGGCAGAAATGGGGTGATAACAAAACCAGTTTCTGCAAAAATAATCATGAAAATAATGAGGTAAGTCCAGGTTCGGTAATCACTCACAATTTTCACAAGGTGTTTGTCAATATTTAATATATAATCGAGAATAGTACTTAAAAATTCCAATGATTTAATTTTAAAAGGGTGTAAAAGCAACTAACAATCTGCCTCGTTGAGGTAGAAAGGGAATAGAAAAAAACATTAATAGTGTCAGGCTTTACTTTTTCGTTTCTCGCGAATTAGCTCTATGACAGGAGGTAAAATAGAAAGAATGATAATTCCGAAAATAACATAGGTGAAATTATCTTTAATGACCGGTAAACCACCAAAAAAATATCCGATGAAAAGGAAAGAAACCACCCATGCAATTCCACCAGTGATATTATAGGTTGCAAATTTAAGGTAACTCATGGTACCAATTCCGGCAACAAAAGGGGCAAATGTTCTAATTATTGGTATAAATCGGGCATAAATAATGGTTTTCCCGCCATGTTTCTCATAAAATGCCTGAGTCTGCTCCAGGTATTCCTTTTTGAGAAATCTGATTTTTCCGTTAAAGGCTTTCGGACCAATATAATTTCCAATGTGGTAGTTAACAAGATCTCCAAGAATTGCTGCGATGATAAGTAATAAACACATCAAAAATATGTTCAATCCGCTTTCTGGTTTAGCAATAATTGCTCCGGCAGCAAACAACAAAGAATCACCAGGCAAAAATGGAGTTACAACAAAGCCTGTTTCTGCAAAAATTATAAGGAAAAGTATCAGGTAAGTCCAGGTTTGATAATTCTGAACAATTTCTATAAGATGCTTATCGATATGAAGTATAAAATCGATGAGCTGTTGTATAATTTCCAATGTATCTTTACGTATTTCTACAAAAATAGCAAAATTAGGATAAAGGCAGGGCGGTTTCTACTATAATTGCACTAGTGTGATGATTTCATAGCATAATGAATTCTGTACAAATTTTAAAAACACCCTTTGAGTATTAATTTACCCTAAAAGATCTGTTTAAAATTAGGCATAGTTATTCAGCATCACAGGCATTACGAGCATCAAAACATCTTCCTGTTCATCATGGGTTTGCGGCATTAATAATCCGGCGCGATTCGGAGTGCTCATTTCAAGCAGAACCTCTTCTCCACCAAGATTATTGAGCATTTCGATCAGGAACTTTGCGTTAAAACCAATTTCCATATCTTCTCCTTCATATTGACAAGAAAGGCGTTCATGGGCTTCATTGGCAAAATCGATATCTTCAGATGAAATATTCAACTCACTACCCGATATTTTCAATCGTACCTGGTGTGTTGTTTTGTTTGCAAAGATAACCACGCGACGCAGACAGTTCAAGAAAAGAGATCTGTCGATAATCAGTTTATTCGGATTGTTTGTTGGAATAACCGCTTCATAATCAGGATAACGTTCATCTATTAATCTGCAAATCAGATTGATATTGCCGAATCTAAAAAATGCACTGGTATTATTGTATTCGACAGCAACACTCACATCATCAGAAGGAAGAGATGCTTTGAGTAGTGTTAAAGCTTTTTTTGGTAAAATAAAAGACGCTGGAGCTTCAGATTTAGTATCAAGTCTGCGATATCTAACTAATTTATGTGCATCTGTGGCAACAAAGGTAATATGCTGCGGACTTAACTGGCAATATACACCAGTCATAGCAGGACGAAGTTCGTCTCCACTAACTGCAAAAAGTGTTTTATTGATTGCCTCAGATAAAACTGATGCAGGCATTACCACTGAAGAAGGATTTTCAACGACAGGGATTTTTGGAAAGTCTTCTCCGTTTTCTCCGCTCAGTTTGTACTTACCGTCTCCGGCACTGATTTCAATGGCAAATGTTTTATCATCTACTGAAAAGGAAATGGGCTGATCAGGAAGTGTTTTTAAAGTTTCAAGCAATATCTTTGAGGGTATTGCGACTTTACCATCCTCTTTAGATTCTACCGACAAGGAAGTGGTCATACTAGTCTGCAGGTCGGTAGCAGAAACGGTTAACATACCGCTATTGATCTCAAAAAGGAAGTTTTCCAGAATTGGCAGCACTGTGCTACTGCTGGATGCTCCATTAACAGCAAGAAGCTGTTTTAACAAAGTAGAGGTTGAAACTATAAATCTCATATTCAAATATCTGAAAAACAATAATAGTAAAGCTTTTTGTTAGTTCCTAATTAGCGGGTTCAGCTATTTATCGTGATTAGCTAACAGAACTCAGCATCAAAAATATATAAATTAACGTGTATACTTGCTGATGCGATAGTAATGTTGAAAAATACCGCAAACTATTAACAAAATTAGCGGCAAACCTATGTTCAGGAACTGCCAAAATATTTTTTCCTGTCGGATTTTTGCACGATCGAGTAATCTGAGTTTAATTTCCTTATTTCGCAAAGTAATAATACCTGAATCATCGTATAAATAATCTGCAGCGTTCAGGAGAAAATTCTTATTTGCATACTGCTCTCTTGTAAAACGATCGAATCCCAAAGGATAAGAAGAGCCATCTGTGTTATTAATCTGGTTTTTAAAGATATCCCCGTCGGCAATGACAATCATTTTCGCCGGACTAGCATTTTGTGGGATAGCTGATGGCTCTGAAATACCGGATGGAATAGGCCGGTTCTTGAAGTTTGATGGAAATACTCCTTCAATAAGCACGCCAACAGGCTTAGAATCAGACTGAAACTGCTTGGGATCAGGTTCTTCTTCCACCATTTGAAGCGAAAGCAATAACGGAACATCCAACGAACGATTAAAAGGAGATGAAGATAGAATTACTTCCGAATTCAGGCCTTTTACTTTGATAAGGTCAATAGTTCCTGGAAACTCCGAACGTATCCCATCTAAATTCTTAACCAGAGGATGGGTGGAAACCGGAATAAATACCGGATAGAATAACCATGGCAATAAAGTTAACTGAGATTGCCCACCTACATCTCCCACATTTATAGGAATCTGTGCACAATTCATATCTGCAAGAAGAGTGTAATTCAACCTAACTCCATATTTAAAAAGCATATCATCAAGATTAAGCTTTTTAGCAAATGCCAATTGCTCGGTAGCACCGCGAAGGCTGTCAAGATCTGCGCTCACCTGATCTAGCGACCAAATTAGACTTCCTCCTTTCATCAGAAAATAATCAATCTTATATTTTTCAGCTTCAGTAAAGGGATTTTCCGGTTTTGCAATAATCAATACTTTCAACTGATCGAGGCCGGCAAAAGGAATTGTGTTTAAATCAACTCGTCCTACTTCATAAGAATCTCCCAATGATTTCATGGCATCACTCAGTTGCTGATCGCTTAATTCACCATGACCTTCCGTAAAACCAATTCGCCCTGATTCACTTTTACTGATCTTTTTGATTGCACTGGCAAAGGCATATTCCAGATTTTGTATTGAATTATTGAGAACTTCTTCCGGACTTGCACCGGCCCTTGATTGCAGCAACTTAACCGGAATCTGCCTTCCTTTATAGGTGATTAAAGCTGCCGGAAAAATGATTTTTTGCGACATCCCATCCTCCGTTTTAACGCTTAAATTAGTAGGCTCAATGCCTTTTTCAATTAATAACTGATAGGCCTCTTCTTGGGATTTCTGCTCTCCGGAAAGCGGGTTAACAAAATCAAATTTCAGATTTGTGTTTGAATATGTTTTAAAATCCCGTAGAATGTCTTCCGTAGAATTTCTCAGTCGCTTAAATCCTGCCGGAAAATCACCTTCCAGGTAAACTGTGATTTGAACATCATCATCCAGACCTTTTAAGATAGTTTTGGTAATATCAGAAAGTGTATATCGCTTCTCAGCTGTGAAATCTATCCGGCTGAAGAAAAATGAAGAAAGCACATTTAATAAGATGATACCTACAATTGCAAGAATCATACTATTCAAATCTTTTTTACGTCTATTTACCATTTTCTTGCTCCTAACACTGTTTTGGTGAATAAAAGAAACAAACCGGCAAAACTTAAAAAGTAAATAAAATCACGGCTATCCAGCACTCCCCTGCTAACCGATTGATAATGTTGGTTAATACCCAATGCGCTTATGCTATTCTCGAAATTTTGAAATATGATAAGCGTACTTATGGAATCAAAAGCAGAGAAACTAAGAAAGCAGAGAAAAACAGACAGCGTAAATGCAATGATTTGATTTTTCCCTAAAGAAGATGTAAAGAGTCCGATAGAAGTGAATACCCCTCCCAACAGAATCAAACCGAGGTATGAGCCGATTACTGCTCCAGTATCAATATTACCTTTAGTTATTCCTAACTGATAAACGCTTATGTAATATATAAGAGTTGGCACTAGGGTCAGGATTACAATCAGCAAGGATGCCAGGAATTTACCTAGCACTATTTGCCAATCGCTCAAGGGGCGGGTGGCCAGTAATTCGAATGTGCCATCTTTTTGTTCTTCTGCTAATGAACGCATCGTGATTGCAGGAATAAGGAACATAAACAGGTAAGGAACCACAATGAAAAAACTATCCAAACCTGCATATCCATAATCCAGAATACTTGAATCAGGGAAAACCCAAAGAAAAAGACCGGTAACCAGCAGAAACACGGCCATAGAAATATAGGCAGCCAATGAGCTGAAAAATCCAATTATTTCTTTATTCAGAATACTTAACACGCGATATAATTTTACTAGATCAATTTTAAAAAAGCTCAATGAACGGTAGAACTGGTTAATTTAATAAATATATCCTCCAGACTTTTACTCTGATGAGTTAATTTCATGTTGTTCAGCTTATCATCAGCAACTATTTTACCTTTGTTGATGATAATAACCTGTTCACAAACAGCCTCTACTTCCTGCATAATATGAGTTGATAGTATCACTGTTTTCGTTTTACCAAGTTCAGTGATCAAATTCCGGATACCAATTACCTGATTAGGGTCGAGGCCGGAAGTTGGCTCATCAAGAATCAGGACAGCAGGATCTGAAAAAATAGCCTGAGCAAGCCCCAAACGCTGCCGGTAACCCTTAGACAGGGTACTTATCTTCTTATTTTGCTCATCCCCTAATCCACAGAGTTCAATAACCTCATTTATACGTTTTTGGGGATTCCCATGATTGTACACTGAACCTACAAAAGTAAGAGCTTCACGAACATACATTTCAAGATAAAGCGGATTATGCTCTGGAAGGTAGCCAATATTACGGCGCACTTCCATAGAATGGGTAGTTATATCCATTCCGCAAACAGATGCTGTACCAGCGCTTTGTGGAATATAACAGGTTAAAATTTTCATTGTTGTGGATTTTCCGGCACCATTTGGCCCTAAAAAACCGACAACACTTCCCGGGGAAGCCTGAAAAGAGATTCCGTCAATTGCATTCTGTGTTCCGTAAGTTTTACTTAGCTTGTCTACAACGATACTCATGGATCAAATTTAGTATTTAGAACAATTAGAATTAGCAAATTAGATAATTAGATAATTAGCAAATGAAATACTGCTTCAATTTTTAGCTTACTGTACAAATCAATCTTTAAAAACATCCTTCTTGTATTTGAATAGACCTATTCTTTTAACGATTTACTTAAAACGCAGTATAGAGAGGAAAATTAATTTTCAATACTATCTTTGCAAGGTTATGAGCAAAAACACAGACGAACTTTTTAAAAATGTGGTATCGCATACCAAGGAATATGGTTTTGTATTCCAGTCGAGCGAGATATATGACGGCTTAAGTGCGGTATATGATTACGGACAGCTCGGATCTGAGCTAAAGAACAACCTGAAAACATACTGGTGGAAGAGCATGGTTCAATTGAACGAGAACATCGTAGGAATTGACTCTGCTATATTTATGCATCCCAAAGTATGGAAAGCGAGCGGGCATGTGGATGGCTTTGCTGACCCAATGATTGATAATAAAGATTCAAAAAAACGTTATCGTGCCGATAATTTATTGGAAGATAAGATTGTCAGATACATTAAAGATGGTAAAATTGAAAAAGCGGATAAGCTGCAAACGGATATGGAAGCCGCTTTATCTGCCGATAATCTACCGCGATTAAAGGAACTGATTGAAGAACATGAAATCGTTTGTCCGGTTTCAGGAACCCGCAACTGGACAGAAGTGAGACAATTTAACCTCATGTTTTCTACCCAGATGGGTGCAATGGCCGAAGGATCTGATGAGGTATATCTGCGTCCTGAAACTGCACAGGGAATTTTTGTAAACTTCCTGAACGTTCAGAAATCAGGTAGAATGAGGATACCTTTCGGAATCGCACAAATAGGAAAAGCCTTTCGTAATGAAGTCATTGCCAGACAGTTCATCATGCGTATGCGGGAGTTTGAACAGATGGAAATGCAGTTTTTTGTGAAACCCGGAACAGAAATGGAATGGTACAATCATTGGAAAGATGCCCGTTTAAAATGGCATCTTGCTTTGGGTACTCCGGCTGAAAAATATCGTTATCACGACCATACCAAACTGGCACATTATGCCAATGCAGCAGTTGATATTGAATTTGAGTTTCCATTTGGATTTAAAGAAGTAGAAGGAATTCATAGCCGTACAGATTTCGATCTTAGTCAGCATGAGAATTTCTCCGGGAAAAAACTCCAGTATTTTGATACCGCCGAGAATAAAAATTATGTTCCTTATGTGATTGAAACATCCATTGGATTAGACCGCTTATTCCTTTTAACTCTCTGTAATGCATACGAGGAACAGGATCTGAGTAATGATGAGAAGCAAGATTCACGTACTGTTTTACACCTGCACCCTTGTCTTGCACCTGTAAAAGCAGCCATATTCCCATTAACAAAAAAGGACGGTTTACCAGAAAAAGCACGTGAGATCATGGACCTTCTCAAACTAGATTTCAACTTGCAGTATGATGAAAAAGATTCCATCGGAAAAAGATATCGCAGGCAGGATGCAATTGGAACTCCAGTTTGCATTACCGTAGATCATCAAACGCTAGAAGATAATACGGTCACCATTCGTCATCGCGACAGCATGGAACAGGAACGTGTGCATGCAGATCAGTTAGAGAAGATCATTTCTGATCTAGTGAGCTGGAAGAATTTATTAAGATAACGTGAATTCGATATATAAATATCTAACCACATAGATTGACTAATATTATGCTTTAAAGGAAACATAGATTGTAAATCACATAGATTGAAGCAAAGCTTCAAGGCCATCTA
>JAURKO010000121.1 GCA_030831705.1 Daejeonella sp.
ATTGCATATGGCTGAAAATTTTGCATTTTCAGATAAGAAACCATATCCAGGGTGAATTGCATCTGCATTAGTTAGTTCTGCCGCTGAAATTATATTGGGAATATTTAAATAAGAGTCTTTACTTGGTGGCGGACCGATACAAACTGCTTCATCTGCGAATCTTACATGCAGACTATGGCGATCGGCAGTTGAATAAACAGCTACAGTTTTTACTCCCATTTCCTTGCAGGTACGGATAATTCGAAGAGCTATTTCACCTCTATTTGCAATTAGTATTTTTTTAAACATGTCGTTTCAATTTGAATATTTGAAAATTTGATAATTTGAAAATTCTGAAAACCTGCATCAGCTGCTGATCATCATCAAATCTTCAAATTTTTAATTTCCAAATTAGATGGGTTCCACCAAAAATAAAGGTTGGTCATACTCTACCGGACTTGCATTATCTACCAGTACTTTTACGATACGGCCTGAAATTTCAGATTCGATTTCGTTGAAAAGTTTCATTGCTTCAATGATGCAAACTACTTGTCCGGCTTTTATTTCATCACCTACATTAACAAGCAGCGGCTTATCCGGACTTGAAGATCTGTAAAAAGTACCGATCATAGGAGATTTTATAGTAATATACGTTGAGCTATCATCTTTTGCTGGTGGAGCAGGAACCGACTTAGTTTCTACCGGGCTTACAGGTGCTACTACAATTGCTGGAGTCGATACAGGTTGTATTTGTTGAGCAGTTTGAGTCTGATAAACGGGCGGTTGATTAGTTTTTATGGTAATTTTAAAATCTTCCTGCTCAATAGAAACTTCATTTACTCCTGACCTGGAAACAAACTTAATAAGCTCCTGAATTTGTTTAATATCCATTTTGTTTAGTTTATGTGGACGATTTCAATCTAAAATTATAATAAAATTATTAAGAAACGATTTTGATTTATTTTTTAAGAGGCCCATTTCAAATATAAGGAGCCCCAGGTGAAACCTCCGCCAAAAGCTGCAAGTATCAAATTATCGCCTTTCTTGAGTTTTTGCTCCCACTCCCATAGACATAGTGGTATGGTGCCATTTGTTGTATTACCGTATTTTTCTATATTAATCATTACTTTTTCTGGAGCAATTCCACAACGACTACTTGTAGCATCAATAATTCGCTTGTTGGCCTGATGAGGAACTAGCCAGTCTACATCCTCAGAAGTAAGCTTGTTTTTTTCCATGATCTCTGCAGCAACATCTGCCATATTAGTTACCGCAAATTTGAAAACTGCTTGTCCCTCCTGAAATAAAAAGTGTTCGTCATTATCAACAGTCTCATGGCTTGCGGGTCTTAATGAACCACCTGCTATTTGACAAAGGTAAGGGCCGCCGGAACCATCGCTTTTTAAAATGGAATCTATTACACCATATCCCTCTGTATTTGGTTCAAGTAAAACAGCACCACACCCATCGCCGAAAATGATACAGCTTTTTCGGTCTTTGTAATTGATTATAGATGACATTTTATCACCTCCAACTACCAAAACCTTTTGATGTTTACCGGTTTCAATGAATTGAGAGCCTGTTGCAAGTCCGTAAAGGAAGCCTGAACATGCAGCATTGAGATCATATCCCCAAGCATTTGTAGCCCCAATTTTATGAGCAAGAATATTTGCTGAAGCAGGGAAAACCATGTCTGGAGTTGTAGTACAAAAAATTATAAGATCTATCTCTTCGGCACTAATCCCACGCTTTTCAAGTAAGCCATTTACGGCATGAGTAGCCATATCGGAAGTCCCAAGATTCCCTTTGAGGATGCGGCGTTCTTTTATACCTGTGCGACTGGTAATCCATTCGTCATTGGTTTCAACCATTCCTTCAAGCTCCTTATTGGTAAGAATATATTCAGGAACGAAGGCATTAACGGCTGTTATTGCAGCATGAACTTTAGACATGATAAGTTGGAAATAATTATTTAAAAGCTTCTTTGATCTTATCAACGAAATGACTTTCGATCATGGTTCGCGATAAAAGTACCATATTTTTAATTGCTTCCGGATTAGAGATCCCATGGCCGATCAGAACAGGTGCATTTACTCCCAAAATAGGGCTGCCACCGTATTGCTCATAATTAAAACGGTCAAAGAACTCATCTTTAAATCCTTTTTTGAGTGTTAGAATATAAAAAGTTTCGGCTAATTTAAGCATTACATTTCCCGTAAATCCATCGCAAACAATAACATCTGCTTTCTCATTGAATAGATCGCGGCCTTCAATGTTGCCAATGAAGTTGATATCGGATTTTTGCAGTATTGGGAATGTGGATTGAGTTAGAACATTTCCCTTTTCTTCCTCTTCTCCAAGATTCATCAATCCGACTTTTGGATTTGAAATATTGTAAACATGTTCAGCATACAGACTGCCTAACAGTCCGAACTGGGCCAATACTTCTGGTTTACAGTCGGCATTGGCGCCTACATCAAGCATGATTCCGAAACCAGATTTTAATTTAGGCACATTGGTGGCAACTGCCGGTCGAATTACTCCGGGAACAGGCTTTACGCTAAATATGGCCCCAACCAACATGGCCCCGGTATTTCCCGCTGATGCAAAGGAATCAATTTTGCCTTCCTTTAGATATTGAAATCCCAGACTGATACTTGAATTGGGCTTTTGAAGTACGGATTTTGTACCATGTTCTCCCATTCCAATCATTTCGGTGGTATGAACAAACTCGAAAATCTCAGGGTCTAATCCGGCTTCTGTAATAAAAGGAAGAGCCTGATTTTTATCTCCGAAAAGAACTAATTTTTGGTCTGCCGATAAGGCTTTTTGAGCTTCTATTGCACCCAAAACTGCTGCTTTGGGAGCAAAATCTCCACCCATAATATCTAAGCCAATCTTCATATCAGAATGGTAACTTAGGCAATAGAGGTATTTTCAATTACCATCTTTCCGTTATAATACAAGTTTCCGTCAACTGTATACGCACGATGAGGTAAATGTACTGCACCAGTAGTTTGGCAGGTTGTTAAACCCGGAGCAACTGCTTTATAGTGAGTTCTTCTTTTATCTCTTCTTGATTTGGATATTTTCCGTTTTGGATGTGCCATTTGTTCCTATGTATTAAATTATTACTTTTTTATTTTCTTTAAAGCTTCCCATCTTGGGTCAGCAATCTCTTCTTTTTCTTCAACTATTTTTGGCCCGGGAGCCAGTTGTTGTAACTTGCTTATCATCTCCAGATCACACCATTCAGTGTTCCCCTCGTCTGCACAGCGACTGATATAAGGCGCTGCCAAGTTAATAAATTCATAAATCAATGTTGCCACATTGATTTCAGTTTCATTTCTTTTCAATACGACGATCTCTTCGGTATCATCCTCCAGATCGTTGTCCCCGTTTAATTTAACGATTTGCCTTTCCTGAATTTTTACCGAATAAGGGTAATCAGCAAGGCAAACGTCACATCCCAGTTTCATCTCACCTGAGATATGAAAATGCAGGATCATCATTGTCTCCTGTTTATCCAGTTCAAGGGATACCTTAAGACTTCCATGCTTAACCAACGAGTATTCAAACTCACTAAAAAAAGCATCATTCACTTCGAATTCAAAATCGTGAACTCCAAGTTTTAATCCGGTAAACGGAATGCTATATTGTTGTAACGATTTCAAAGCACGCCAATTAAGCCTGCAAATTTAAGAAAATTTATTTAGTTGCTAACAGTTTTTTAAAAATGAGCTGATCTTAGTCGCTAGAAGCTTTGTTAATAAGCATTTTATGACCTATTAATCTCTATCTTTTGAAAATTTACTCAGCTTCAAGGGGTTTGAGCTAAGTTCAGAACTTTCCCTTCTATTCTTGACAATTTTGATTGCAGCAAATAGTGCCTCTCTAAAGGAACTTTCTGAGGCCTGATTTTTACCTGAGATATCAAAGCCTGTTCCATGGTCTGGAGAGGTTCTGACAACCGATAATCCAGCAGTGAAATTCACTCCATTGTGAAAAGCGATCTGTTTGAATGGTATTAGACCCTGATCATGATACATTGCCAGCACAGCATCGAACTGTGAATAAGTATGGGCTGCAAAGAAACCATCTGCTGCATAAGGGCCAAAAGCGAAGATTCCCTGTAAATTAGCTTCAGTGATGGCAGGAATAATTATCTCCTGCTCTTCTTTCCCAATCAGTCCCATATCTCCGGCGTGCGGATTCAAACCCAAAACGGCAATTTTTGGCTTTTGAATCCAGAAATCCTTTTTAAGGCTTTGCTTCATTATGGAAAGCTTTGATAGAATCATTTCCTTGCTGATTTTTTCGGCAACTTCAGTCACTGGAATATGACCGGTCACTACTCCTACCCGGATATCTTCACTCACAAGAAACATCAGCGAATCTTCGGCATTTGTCTTAGACTGAATATATTCGGTATGACCTGCAAACTGAAAATCCTCACTTTGGATATTATGTTTGTTAATCGGTGCCGTAACTATTGCATCGGTTTTTCCTGCAATTAAATCATCAAGTGCCCTTTCGAGTGAAATGAATGCATATTTTCCACCTGTGGGCGTGCTTTCTCCCAGCTCTAAGCGTACATCCTCCTCCCAGCAGTTTATCATGTTTGGGCGTTTGTTATGTGCTTCTTCCGGACTGTTGATCACGTTAAAATTGAACTCATTTACATCCATTGTTTTACGATGGAAGGATGCAACTTTAGTTTGACCATAAACAATAGGGGTGCAGTAGTCCATGATCTTAGTATCCATCAGTGTTTTAATGATGACCTCAAGACCGATACCGTTTACGTCTCCTATTGAAATTCCAATTTTAATTTTATCACTCATTCCTTCTTGCCCGTTTATAAATAATTAACGCAAAATAAAGACTTTAATCTCAAACTCCAATTAGGTTATAAGTTATAAGTTATAAGTTATGGGTTTTAAGTACCAGATAGTAAGAAATTGAGAGTGGAGAGTAGAGAATTTAGCGTGCGAAAAAATTGATAATATACACCCGATAGTATTCTAGGTTTAACTTATTACCAAATTTAGTTTAAAATAGTTTTTTCTTAAGCTGCTTTTCTATAGTTATCCACATACAATTCCTGCCTTTTAATGAGTGAGAACATCC
>JAURKO010000122.1 GCA_030831705.1 Daejeonella sp.
AGGTAACAAAATATAGTCTCAATTTCAGAAATTCCTTTCAAACCTATTTCAGATGAAGCGAGTACTGAACGAAGGTTATTCAGTTTTTCTTCGTTTGATCCGCTCAGGTTAATGATTGGGTTAAGTATTTTGATATCTGTTGGTGTAAAACCGCGTTCAATCAGTTCTTTGGTCACCCCATCAAAGCCGATTTTATCAAGCTTATCAATTGCGACCGTCATATCAATAATCAGTTCAGGCTTTCCAATAATTTCGGCAATTCCTGATAGAATTTTACGATTGTTTATTTTTATAGTAAAATCTTTCAAGCCTAATCTACTTAATGCTTCCTGATAGATTAGTACGAATTCGGCTTCATTGATCAGACTTTCAGAACCAACAACATCTGCATCACACTGATAAAATTCACGATATCTTCCCTTTTGTGGTCTATCGGCACGCCATACGGGCTGAATCTGATAGCGTTTAAATGGGAATGAGATTTCATTGCGATGCATAACCACATAACGCGCAAAAGGGACAGTGAGATCGTAGCGAAGGGCTTTTTCGCTTATCTCTGAAGTAAGGATTTGTGAGTTTTGGCTTTCAAGTTTAGCCGAAGGTACGTTGGCTAGATAATCCCCGGAATTTAGAACCTTAAAGATCAGCTTATCTCCCTCATCACCATATTTACCGGTGAGGGTTGAAAGGTTTTCCATGGTTGGAGTCTGGATTTCCTGATAACCATATTTTTTAAATACTGTACTGATGGTATTAAAAATATAATTCCGCTTCACCATTTCAGCGGATGAAAAATCGCGGGTTCCTTTCGGGATGGATGGTTTGATAACTGCCATAGTATAAAGGTACGAAAAGACCTTAAGCTTAAATACTTGATGTGTACTCGTATAGAAATTCTTTACATCGTTTTTCAATCATCTGATAAACCGGATCAAATTGATCATCCTCATAATATGGATCAGGAACAATGGCATCTTTCATAAAGAGGCTGATTTTATTTTTCTCCGCTTCGTTTCTGGCCATTGCTCTTACATCCAGCAGGTTATTATGATCCATTACCAGAATTTGATCAAATTTCTCAAAATCTAAAACATCAAACTTTCTGCAGGTTTGCAAACTGATATCCAATCCATATTTTTTTGCGATACCGATAGAACGCCTATCAGGTGGCTGTCCGACATGCCATCCACCGGTACCTGCTGAATCAATTTCCCAGTTTAAACCTTTTTGTTGGACCAGGTGTTCCATGATTCCATGTGCTAATGGAGAACGGCAAATATTACCCAGACAAACCATTAATATCTTCATAGATTGGAGCTCAAGCCGAAAAAATATTGTTTAATAAGGCTGCAAGATGAATTCCACCTTTAAGCAATTGCTGGTTTGCAATTTCAATGTTGTCATAAATATAACGGTAACCCAATTTATCACCAATATTGACTTTTGCGTATAATTTTTCACTGATTCGGTAAGAATCTTTGACCCATTGTGCTGTGTCCTGCGATTGCAATGAATGGAGCTGATTTTTATCAATAAAATTAATAGAACGTGAATATTCGGTATAACTAAGTTGTTGTGAATCAATTAGATCTGAATCCCATACACGGTGTAAATTAGTATTCTGACCGAACCAGGTTAATTGAATTTTATTACCTCCCAAATCTTCAAAACGACCTGCATGCATGGGTTGATGGATATCGCCCACAAAATGAATCAGCAAACGCAGGTACATTACCTTTTTTTTCTGATCAAGATTTTTATTTTTTAATTCAGCACTCAAAAACAGAATTTTCGTGTAAATATCTGTTATGGTATCCCGTTTTAAAGCAAAATCAAGTTGCTCTTCATTCAATCCGGCGGGGAGATTAATGTAGTGCCAGTTGTTAATGTAGTTATATGAAGGCTCAGACTTTATAAAATCTGCCCAGTTACTAGCCATTGCCAGATTTTCATTCCCCAGAATTAGTTTTATTTCGCGGCTTGTTTGTTTATTGAGATAGCTCTCAGCTATCTGACCTACCACCCTGTGTCCAAGTAAACCCCAAGCCATAGACTGAATAGGAAGATAAAGTAGCAAAAATGCCAGAAGCATTTTCTTTCGGAATTGTATTTTCATGATAAAATTAGTTTAGTGGTTTCTGAACACATACTGTTCTTTGAGTAAGGGATAGCTTTATATTCGAATGCTGCTTTAAACTTTCGAGGTATAAACTGTCACCGGTATTTTTTCTAATAATATATGCCGGAAGATATTGACCTATACGGTAGCATCCTGATATTTTCTGTTTAAAATTTGATTTCGTAAAAGTAGTAGTTAGAATAAGAGTATCTCCCTTGGTGAGGTAGGTCCCTTTGGCATATTCTGTCCAGCTTCCTTTATTAAAACAGGAGTCGGGATAAGTATTTATTTTAGCGAAAGTTTTTATGGTAAGGTAAACAGAATCGCAGGAAAATCGAATGTGATGCCTTGAATATTGCAGCCTTTCATCCTGAAGATCAACGCTAGCTTCTTCCCAAATTCCCTGAATACTATCTGTGCCTTTACCCTGCAGATTGGGGTTGAATTTACAGGATGCCAGAGCCAGCATCAAAACGAAAAAAAAGAAAATGCTGGCGTTTTTAACCATTTTTAAATTATAAATATCTCTCCTGATTCGGCACGAAGGATTTTGTTTTTTTATTTTAAACCACCAATCATATCTTCAGGACGAACCCATAGGTCAAATTGTTCATTGGTCAATAAGCCTAGACCAATTGCAGCTTCCCGAAGTGACTTATTTTCTTTTAGCGCGGTTTTAGCAATTTTAGCAGCATTTTCATAACCTATATGAGGGTTAAGTGCAGTAACAAGCATTAAAGAGTTTTCAAGATGTTTCTTGATACCGTCATAATTTGGTTCAATACCTGCTACGCAATTGTTTGTGAAGGATATGCAGGCATCTCCGATTAATCGCGCCGACTGCAAAAAATTAGCAGCCATCACTGGCTTGAAAACATTCAGTTCATAATGACCATTAGATCCACCAATACTTATCGTAACATCATTACCCATAACTTGCGCTGCAACCATGGTCACTGCTTCGTTTTGGGTTGGATTTACTTTTCCGGGCATGATTGAAGAACCGGGTTCATTATCAGGAATATGAATTTCACCTATACCCGACCGGGGGCCTGAAGCCAGCATCCGGATATCGTTTGCAATTTTCATCAGAGAAACAGCGATTTGTTTTAAAGCACCATGAGTCTCAACAATTGCATCATGTGCTGCCAAAGCTTCAAATTTATTTTCTGCAGTTATAAAAGGTAGTCCGGTAAATTTAGCAATGTAAGCAGCAACACTAATGTCATATCCTTTTGGGGTATTTATTCCGGTGCCAACTGCAGTTCCACCTAATGCCAGTTCTGAAAGGTGATCTAACGTATTTCTCAATGCTTTTAATCCATGGTTTAATTGAGAAACATAACCTGAAAATTCTTGCCCTAGAGTTAAAGGAGTAGCATCCATTAAGTGAGTACGCCCGATTTTAACGACATCTTTAAATTTTTCAGCTTTGAGATGAAGTGTATCTCTAAGTTTCTCTATACCTGGAATAGTGGTTTCAATAACCATTTTATAGGCTGCAATGTGCATTGCGGTTGGATAGGTATCATTTGATGACTGCGATTTATTTACGTCATCATTTGGATGTACAAAGGTCTTTCCTTCACCAAGTTGATTTCCCTGAAGCACATGTGCCCGGTTAGCGATAACCTCGTTTACATTCATATTTGACTGCGTTCCTGATCCAGTCTGCCAGATTACCAATGGAAATTCTGAGGATAGTTTACCCTCTAATATTTCATCACAAACTTTTGCGATAAGATCGCGTTTATCGGGCGATAAGATACCGCTATCGGTATTAGTGTATGCAGCCGCTTTTTTCAAATAAGCGAATGCCTCGATTATTTCTGTTGGCATTGAAGCCTCCGGTCCGATCTTAAAATTATTTCTTGAACGTTCAGTTTGCGCACCCCAGTATTTATCTGCAGGCACCTTAACTTCACCCATGGTATCGTGTTCTACTCTGTAAGTCATTGGAACAGGTTTTTTGTTATTCTGCAAATTTAGATTTTTTTACCTTGAATCTGGGGCAAAAATTTGGATTTAGATTTCTAATTTTAACGATCTGAACAATTTTTAGCAATGTGTTCATAACTCTTTTGTTAGCCTGTTTATAATATTTTCTAATTTTCAGCATTAAATCTATTCCACGTACGCTTCATGATCAGATATCTTTTTAACAGTCTAGTATTATTTGTCCTTTTTGTTTTAGTACAAGCTTGCAGTTCAGATCCTTCAGAAAAAAGAAAGAGAAAAATTCTAGATAAGGAAGTTCCGGATAGTATTGTGCTTTTTTATGACCCCAAAAAGGCGGATAAGCGAATAGATGAAATTGTTCTAAATCTTCATAGAAAATCAGGATTTAATGGTAATGTACTAGTAGCAAAAAAGGGTAAGATTATATATGAAAGGGCTATTGGCTGGGCAGATCACCTTCACAGAGATAGTTTAAAGATCAATTCAGTTTTTGAGCTGGCCTCTGTCTCCAAGCCATTTACATCCACAGCTATAATGATGCTTATTGAAGATGGTAAATTGAGGCTAAACCAGAATGTAAAGGAGTTTTATCCTGATTTTCCATACGATAGTATTACTGTTGAACTTCTTTTGACCCATAAATCGGGTATGATGAATTATGTTTATTTCGTGGATAATCTATGGAAATCACAAAAGAAGAATGAACGGCCGGGAATTACTAATCAGGATGTAATGCAATTAATAGCCGAACATAAGCCCAACCCATACACCAAACCCAACAGGGTATTTCATTATAACAATTCAAATTATATGGTTTTGGCCGCGATCATTGAAAAGGTAAGTGGACAAAAATATTCTCAATTTATGGCAGAGAATATTTTTAAACCACTTGGTATGAAAAACACAGCGGTATATTCTAAAGCAGAATTTGATAAAATTCCTGTAGATGTAGTTGGACATGACCGAAACTGGCGTCGATCAGTAGCCCAGAATTTTCTTGACGGACCTGTTGGCGATAAAGGAATATACAGTACAATTCATGACCTTTATTTATTTGACAGAGCTATGAGAAAAGCAAAACTGTTAAAAACCGAGACAATGGACTCTGTTTATGCTGCTCACAATGTTATGCAGCGTGGGCACTTTAATTATGGGTATGGTTGGCGAACCTTTGAAAAGGGTACTAACAAAGTAGTATATCATACCGGATGGTGGCATGGTTTTAGGAATATATATTTAAGGCAGCTGAATAAAGATATCACCATTATTCTACTAACTAACTTAACTAATGGGAGTCTGTTGAAATTGGATGAGCTTTATAAGGTTTCTGGAATGCCTGTTGTAAGAAGAAGTGCCTATTCCGGAAATGGACAAAGTTCGGTTTCTGATGATGATTGATTAGTAGCAATTTTTAATACCAAAATCATGGTGGTCACCTCAGGCAAATACATTTTTATTGCCTTGAATCATGGTTAAATTTTTGATCTTCGGTTGATCAATAGAATCGTGTTTTATTTAAATAAGATGCCAGCAGAAATGCTTTATTACAAATCTTCTGTTGCCGGAAATCAAAAATTAATAAGTTAACCTGAGTTCGAATAAGGTAGATTAAAAATGCCATTTAAATTGATCTCATGATGCTCTAGGTTCTTATTATTTCGTTTTTGAAACCATCACCTGCGTTTTATAGCTTTGTTCAGCCCTTTCCTACGGAGTATTTCCGGCAAAAAATCATTGTCATTCCAGCGAAAGCTGGAACCCCCTTTGGACGGTGTTCTCACCGTACCAAGAACCATCTATCAAATGGTCGGTGATTTCTATGACATAAACAAGTGGTTTTTATAATTTTGTTGATAAGGAGCCCCATTTCTTACAACAGCAAATATCC
>JAURKO010000123.1 GCA_030831705.1 Daejeonella sp.
CAACCAGCAGACCTCCGCTTGTTTGCGGGTCGGCAAGGATGGTTGTTTTTCTGTTTAATGCAGGGCTTCCTGAGGCAATTTTATGTCCGTAACTATTCCAGTTTCTGGTAGTACCTCCCGGAACTGAATTCTTGTCCAGATATTCCTCAATCTCTTTTATTTTTGGGACCTTTTCGAATTCAATAACTGCTTGTAAATTACTTCCTTCACACATTTCCGAAAGATGGCCTAAAAGACCAAAGCCAGTTACATCTGTCATTGCTTTTACATAATCCAACTTGCCTAATATTTCACCAATCTTATTTAACATCGACATGCTTTTCGGTGCTATTGCTGCGTGCTCAGGTTTAAGTATTCCTTTTTTTTGTGCTGTCGTAAGGATTCCTACACCGAGTGCCTTAGTTAAATAAAGTTTACATCCGGCTTGGGCTGTAGAGTTTTGTTTTAGATGTTTTATGTCCACAATGCCATTTACAGATAAACCGAAAACCGGTTCAGGACAGTCAATACTATGCCCACCTGCTAAGGTTATTCCTGCCTCGGCACAAATGGCCCTTGAGCCTTCCAGTACTTTTTGTGCAACCTCAGGCGATAATTTATCTATTGGCCAACCCAATATGGCAATGGCTAATACAGGCTTTCCGCCCATTGCATAAACATCACTAATTGCATTAGCTGAGGCAATTTTCCCGAAGTCATATGCGTCGTCAACTATAGGCATAAAAAAATCTGTAGTAGAGATTAAAGCGCTGCCATTTCCAAGGTCAAGTACAGCTGCATCATCACGGGTATTATTACCAACAAGCAAATTGGGGTCAACCGAATGGGTAATTGGACTGTGGAGAATAATGTCTAATACGGCCGGACTAATTTTGCAGCCGCATCCTGCGCCATGTGAATATTGAGTTAATTTAATTTCTTCAGGTATCATTTAATTAGTATTGAGATGTTAGTATTGAGACCCTGTAGCTATGGGGTTGAAATAGAGCTAATTTTTAATAATTATAATTGAAGGACTTCGTTTGTAATTCATTCTGATTGAATGTGATTCAATAAAAGTTTGCAGTTTTCTTCTGCATCTGTACTATTACACTGAATAAGGTGTATGCTTTCTTTCTCCCTTTTGCCCTGACCATTGGCATAAGTTTTATCATAATAAATCAGCACAATTTTAATAAAGTCATCCATGCGGTTTTCTCTGATCGCAAGTATCGCATCACGTGTTTGTTCGGGCCCCAATCTTTTTCCAATCCTCGAGGTACTTTCAATAAGAAACTCCTTGTCGAGCACTCCGTATTCTTTTACAAGAAAGTCGACTCTTTTCTCAAATGGCACCGTGATTTTCATCACCGGAGCTTGTCTCATCTGATGAAAAATAGAATTAGGGATGAAGCACCTGCCTATTGACAAGCTTTCATCCTCCAGCCAAAGCGGAATGTTTGTATCCACTTTATTCAGCTCCCGGGCAAGTAAATTTTCAAATTGTTCTTGACCGGGCTGATTTAGCCGACCCATAGATCCATATGAAGAGCCCTGATGTTGTGCAAGATCTTCGAGATCAATAATTTGATGGGAAAGTTTTTTAAGCTGCTGCAGCGTTTTTGTTTTTCCAGAGCCTGTCATCCCGCCCAATATGAGTATTGAATACGTTTTTTTAAATTGTTCCAATACCCAGTTACGATACCTTTTATAACCTCCTTCAAGAAGAAAAACTTCAAAGCCATAAAGATTTAATGCCCAGGCCATTGCACCGCTACGCATACCTCCCCGCCAGCAATGTACCAGAATTTTTTTTTCGGGGGCTATTTTCAGAGCCTCCTTTATAAATCCAGACCATTTTGATCCTGTAAGGTCAAATCCAAGTAATATAGCTTGTTCTCGTCCTTTTTGTTTATAGCATGTCCCCACTTTTACCCGCTCCTCATTTGAGAATATGGGTAGATTAAAAGCACCCGGAATACGGGCGTGCACAAATTCAAGGGGAGTTCTTACATCAATCACCGGGACAGTTTCGGCCATTTGCAGAAATTTATTAATGTCCAGTGTTTGAATCATGAGAATGTAATAAGCGATTATGAGATTAATTATTTTTTAGTGCTTTCAGGTATAGTTGTATTGTGTTTTCCAAGCCTAAATAAAGAGAGTCGCAAATTAACGCATGCCCAATACTTACCTCCAGTAAACTTGGTATATTCTGAGAAAAATACTGGAGGTTATGGAGATCCAAGTCATGACCTGCATTGATGCCTAAGTTAAGCTGATCAGCTATCTTTGCTGCCGCAATGTAAGGTTTTATAGCACGGGCTTTATCTTCATGATATCCTGAAGCGTAGGCTTCGGTATAAAGTTCAATTCGGTCAGTTCCTGTGCGCTTGGCTGCCTCAATCATTTCTTCTGCAGGATCAACAAAAATGGATACACGAATGCCGGCAGATTGAAATTCAGCGATAATATCCTCAAGGTAAGATTGGTGTTTAATTGTATCCCAACCATGATTAGAAGTTAACTGACCTTCAGCATCTGGCACTAATGTAACTTGTGCCGGTTTATTAGCTAATACCAGATCGACGAATTTTTGTTCTTTAGGATTACCTTCAATATTGAATTCTGTATGTATCACCTTTTTTAGGTCGAATACATCTTGATAGCGGATATGTCTTTCATCAGGCCTCGGGTGGACTGTGATTCCCTCTGCACCAAATCGTTCTGCATCAAGGGCAACGTTAACCAAGTTCGGGTTGTTGCCGCCTCTCGAGTTACGAAGGGTAGCTATTTTGTTGATGTTTACTGAAAGATGTGTCATGGTGTTATTTAGCAGTACTAATTTTGAATTAGCAACTAATTCAAAGATAGATAAATTGTGATGGACTAACCTAACCTACCTGCAAAGGCCTTTGTATAATAAACCTGGGCGGCAGCGATAGCTTTTTTGCCAGAGGGATTTTTTTTCCAGAATTACCCGTTAATGGCAAAAAACTAAAGCAGAACCAAAGAACTACAGAAACTGATTTACATAAAGTTAAGATTCAACTTGTCAAAATCGAATTTCATCCCCTGTCTTACCTAGCGCCCGCTGAAACCTATTGATTGCGACTGTGGAGAATACCAGGCAGAAAAAACCCTTGAATCTGAATTATTGTTAATAAAAAAGCCCTTACGAAATAATCGAAAGGGCTTTTTGCTTGCACGCCATGTGGCGTTCAAATATTAGTATCTGTACGCATCTCCTTTAAACGGACCTTGAACCGGAACACCGATATAATCAGCCTGATGCTGATCTAATGTTTCAAGCTCAACACCAATTTTTGCAAGATGTAAGCGGGCTACTTTTTCATCCAGATATTTTGGAAGAACATAAACCTTATTCTCATAATTTGCAGAGTTTGTCCATAGCTCTAATTGCGCTAATGTCTGATTTGTAAACGAGTTAGACATCACAAAAGAAGGGTGTCCAGTTGCACATCCTAAATTCACTAAACGGCCTTCAGCAAGTACGATTACATCTTTACCATTGATGGTATATTTATCAACCTGTGGCTTGATCTCAACTTTAGTATTACCATAGTTTTCATTTAACCATGCCATATCGATTTCATTATCGAAGTGACCGATATTACAAACAATAGCTTTGTCTTTTAATGCAAGGAAATGCTCACCACGAACGATGTCACAGTTACCGGTAGTTGTAACCACGATATCAGCTTCTTTAATTGCAGTTGCTAATCTCTTTACCTCATAACCTTCCATTGCAGCCTGTAAAGCACAGATAGGATCAATTTCAGTCACAATAACACGCACTCCCTGAGAGCTAAGTGAAATTGCAGAACCTTTACCAACATCACCATAACCACAAACAACAGCAACTTTTCCAGCCATCATTACATCAGTTGCACGACGGATCGCATCAACTAATGACTCACGGCAACCATATTTATTGTCAAATTTAGATTTGGTAACTGAGTCATTTACGTTAATTGCAGGTAAGTGCAATGTTCCGTTCTTCATACGCTCATATAAGCGATGAACTCCGGTAGTAGTTTCTTCAGAAAGACCTTTAATATCTGCGATCAGTTCAGGGAACCTGTCAAATACCATATTAGTTAAATCACCACCATCATCAAGAATCATGTTCAATGGTTTGTGATCCGGACCGAAATGTAAAGTTTGTTCAATACACCAATCAAATTCTTCCTCATTCAGACCTTTCCAGGCATAAACCTGAATTCCTGCAGCAGCAATTGCAGCAGCAGCATGATCCTGAGTTGAGAAAATGTTACATGATGACCAGGTAACTTCAGCACCCAATTCAACAAGAGTTTCAATTAAAACAGCTGTCTGGATGGTCATGTGTAAACATCCTGCAATACGTGCACCCTTAAGAGGTTTTGATGCACCAAATTCTTCGCGAAGCGCCATTAATCCTGGCATTTCTGCTTCAGCAAGACCGATCTCTTTACGGCCCCATTCTGCTAATGAAATGTCCTTAACTTTGTAAGGAACATAATTTGTCTCTACTGATGACATAGTTTTTTGTTTAAATGCGTTTTACGGCACGATAAATGGATAAATATTACTTTCCTATACTGGTAAGAGGTCGCAAAGGTAAGGGATAGTCTGATAAATTCAAAAAGGTAAAGACTTGAAAACTAAAGGTGACGACATTTTTGTGTCATATCAGTGTTTTATTAGTCCAATCAGGCTAAAGAGGATTAATTGTTCAAATGAAGAGAGGTTAAAATTTGGACGTCGATTATAATAAGATTTATTTTTGAAAAGCAGAATCTGTGATCCTTTGGTCGAGCCAGCCGTGTGCTCTGCTTTAGTTTTTTGCCAATAAATGTCGGTCAACAGGAACTTTCTCGTTTGGCAAAAAAGCTAACGCTGTTGCCCACGTTTAGCTAACTTAGGTTAAGTTCATTGATGTTAGGACAGTAAACTGCACCACGTTTATGGACTAATTACTTATACCTTTAATAAAGCGTGTAGAAAAACTCATAACTTAAAACTTATAACCTACAACTTATAACCTATAACTTAAAACCTACAACTTACAACTCCCTTAGTAATCTAAAAGTCAAACGATCACAAATCACATTAAATTAGTTCTAAATACTTAACTTTGTTTTACATTCAATTTCTACAGATTAATATAATTAAGATATGTATCCAGAATATTTAGTTGCGCCAATGCGCCAGGAACTTGTCAATGCAGGTTTTCAGGATCTCAGAACTGCTGATGAAGTCGAACAAGCCATAAAATCAGAAGGAACGGTTTTAGTAATGGTAAATTCTGTATGTGGTTGTGCTGCAGCAAATGCACGCCCCGCTGCAAGAATGTCAGTACAGCATGAAAAACATCCGGATAAACTAATAACTGTTTTTGCAGGTATGGAGAAGGATGCTGTTGATACCGCAAGAAACTTAATGCTCCCTTACCCACCATCTTCTCCGGCAATTGCTCTATTTAAGGATGGAAAACTGGTTCATATGATAGAGCGCCACCAGATTGAAGGTCGTCCGGCGCAAATGATTGCCGATAATCTTCAACAGGCTTTTGATCATTTTTGTTAATTTCTTTGAGTTCATTTTTATAAACGATAAAATCCGGTCATAGGCCGGATTTTTTTGTTTTGTACCTTTTTTTGATAGTTTTGAATAACCAAAAAAATCCTCCATGAAACATATTGCAACTCTTCTTGCTATTTTTTTAGCTATTCCTGCACTTGCGCAGCAAACGTATATTCAATGCGGCCGCTTGATTGATGGAAAATCTAATTTGGTTCAGACTGAGATGACCATCATCGTTGAATCTAATAAAATAATAGATGTCAGAAAAGGATATCAGTCGGGATCCGCTAATGATAAGCTCATTAATATGAGAAATCAGACTGTGATGCCTGGATTCATTGACTCTCATGTTCATTTATCGAGTGAGACCAGTAAGAATAAATACATGGAAAACTTTACGCTTAATGATGATGATAACGCTTTAAGGGCAGTTAAATATTCTGAGCGTACGCTGATGGCTGGTTTCACAACTGTCAGAGATTTGGGAGGGCATATAGCAGTTTCGCTTAGAAATGCCATTAATGCGGGAGATATTAAAGGTCCGAGGATCCTTGCTGCAGGCAAAAGTATTGCCAGCACCGGTGGGCATGCGGATCCATCGAATGGTTATAGCAGGGCATTGATGGGAGATCCCGAGGCCAAAGAAGGAGTAGTTAATAGTCCGGAGGAAGCCAGAAAAGCCGTAAGACAACGATATAAAGAAAGTTCAGATGTGATTAAAATAACCGCAACAGGCGGTGTTTTAAGTAATGCGAAGGATGGTGCCGGTGCACAATTTACTGAGGATGAAATTAAAGCAGTGGTCATCACTGCCAAAGATTATGGTTTTCGTGTGGCTGCACATGCTCATGGTGCTGAAGGAATGAAAAGGGCTATACGGGCGGGCGTTTCTTCTATTGAACACGGCACTTTCATGGATGATGAGGTTATCGCTTTAATGAAGGAAAATGGCACCTATTATGTTCCTACAATTACTGCCGGAAAATCTGTTGCTGATTCGGCTAAAATCCCTGGATATTACCCACCGCTTGTACTTCCTAAAGCAATTGCAACCGGACCGAAAATACAAAGCACCTTTGCTAAAGCATATAAGGAAGGTGTTAAAATTGCATTTGGTACCGATGCGGGAGTATTTGCACATGGAAAGAACTATAAAGAATTTGAATACATGGTTGAGGCAGGAATGCCTGCCATGGAAGCAATTAAATCTGCAACTATGAATGCTGCTGATCTGCTTGGCATTTCAGATCGAATTGGTTCAATTGAAAAAGGAAAATCGGCTGATATTATTGCTGTAAAAGGTGATCCAATAAAGGATATTAAAGTTCTGAGCGCTATGGACTTTGTTATGAAAGAAGGTGTGGTATATAAGCAGTGATGATTCTACTATGCTTTGGTGTTATTCAAAAACCACTTAACAATTTCTGATTTTAATACCCTAAGATAATGGTATGCGCGCAATGTCATTATTTAAGGATTTGGAGGTTCCCACTTTCGTGGGAATGACAAAGGTTGGTTAGGCTCAGGAGATTCCAGCCTCCGCTGGAATCGGTTTAGCAAGTTACTGAATATTTTTAATGAACCAATCAGCGGCAAAATCATGCCAATCGTACTTATATTTTTTAGTTAAATTATTTTTCCCTGGCGATGGCTAAGGTCTAAAGACAAAAAATGAGTAAAAGGGCTGCATCATTTATGGTAAGTTTCCGAATTTCGATTCCAGCGGAGGCTGGAATCCCCCTCCTCCTTCCTGATTTGTCATTCCCACGAAAGTGGGAACCTCCCAAATTTC
>JAURKO010000124.1 GCA_030831705.1 Daejeonella sp.
AACTCATAACTACTGCAGAATCGCTGATGCTTATCTCTTTGTATGCACCCTGCTCTTTACCAGAAGAACTAGCAGAAGATCCACCAAAAGAACCAATCAATACGTTACTTAAAGGCCGATTCATTGCTTTACACATCAAAATAGTTAAAATAGTGCCTGCAGAACCAACCAAAATACCTCCGGTTAACATAACAGGATTGTCATAAAGAAAACCTCCGAAGGCAGCTGCTACACCAGTAAATGAATTCAATAATGAAATAACAACAGGCATGTCTGCACCTCCAATAGGAAAAACAAAAAAGAGGCCGTAAACAATCGATAATGCAAAAACAACATAGAAAAGTGTGCTGGCTGCTGTATCAAGTGTAATGATCAAGTAAGCAGAAAGAGCGATTATTACTCCGAAAATAACAAGGTTAATGATGTGCTGGCCATTGAATGAAAAATCTTTAACTTTTCCGTTCAGCTTGCCCCAGGCAACCATACTTCCAGAAAATGAAACAGTTCCAATAATTAATCCTGCAAATATTATCAGCAACATTCCCCGATCGGCAGTTGCTCCAGATTGAACTAAATGAGAAAGGTGATCAAATTCAACTATTGAGATCAAAGCAGCACAAGCCCCTCCCATTCCGTTAAACAAACTCACCATCTCAGGCATAGCCGTCATTTTTACTCTTTTAGCAGCAATAGTGCCTAAAACTGTACCTATGATTAAAGCAGAAAAGATCCAGCCATAGTTCCCTAACTTCAAACCCTGTTCTTCATATAGAAAAATTGTGCCTAAAATAGAAACAGCCATACCGGCTGCAGCAATAAGATTACCTTGTCTTGCACTCTCCGGATGGCTTAACATCTTTAACCCGATTATGAAGGTTACGGAACCAATAAGGTAACAAATGATCAATATATTTAATTCCATTGTACTATATTTCTGAATTTGATAAGTTTAACTAAAACTGAATTGCTATGAATGAATTACTATTATTTTTTCTTTTTAAACATTTCTAGCATACGATCTGTTACTACAAATCCACCCACAACATTCAAGGTTCCAAGTATGACCGCCAAAAATCCTAAGATAAGTGCAAGCAGATTGTCTGATTCGGCCTTGCCCATCACAATAATTGCCCCAATGATAACAACACCATGTATTGCATTGGCACCACTCATTAAAGGTGTATGCAAAACACTGGGAACTCTACCAATTACCTCAATTCCTAGAAATACACTTAAAATAACAATGTAGATCATGTCCTGATGCTGGCCAAGCCAGTTAAATATCTCATTCATATATTATCTTTTACTTATTTTATTGATGCTTAAGCAGATAATAAAACTTACCACTTAAAACTTATTACTTATTACTTATTCCCTGTCAATTCCTTCACTCTGTCATTACAAACTTCACCGTTGTAAGTAATACAGGTACCTTTTACCAAATCATCTTCAAAATTTAAATTTAATTGTCCTTCCTTTCCAATTATAAGTTGAAGAAAGTTTAGAATATTCTTGCCATATAATTTACTTGCATCGGATGGCATACTACCTTGTAAATTTGAGTTTCCAATGATGGTTACGTTTTTATAAACAACTGTCTCAAGGTCTTTAGTCCTGGTGGTATTACCACCAGTAATTGAAGCTAGATCGATTATCAGAGAACCTGGTTTCATATTGTCCAAAATACTGTCTGGCAATAGAATTGGGGCTTTTTTACCTGGTATCTGAGCCGTAGTAACAATTACGTCTGCCTTAGATGCTACCTCTGCAATCCTTGCTTGTTGTTTTTGTTTGTACTCCTCGGTTTGATCGACTGCATATCCCCCCGCTTTTGAAGCATCTAAAGCACCTTCCACTTCAATAAACTTGGCACCTAAGCTCATCACTTCTTCTTTAACTGCCGGACGGGTATCAAATACTTCAACAACTGCACCCAAACGCTTGGCAGTTGCAATAGCCTGAAGTCCTGCCACCCCTGCACCAAGTATCATCACTTTAGCTGGGGCAATACTTCCAGCTGCAGTCATGAACATAGGGAAATACTTAGGGAGTTGCATTGCGGCCAAAATTACAGCTTTGTAACCAGCAATATTTGCCTGAGAGCTTAATATGTCCATACTTTGTGCTCTGGTTGTACGTGGCAGCATATCCATACTAAAGGTTGTAAATCCAATCTCCGCCCATTTTTTAATCATTTCAAAATGAGTAAGTGGATTAAAAACACCCAGGATAACTGCAGATTTATTTGCCTTTCCAAGATCTTTTTCAGTTAAAGGATGGATACTTAATAATATATCTGCCTTTTTAAGGATATTATCTCTGGAATCTATTTCGGCTCCTTGCTCAGCATAAAGTGTATCGGGTGCAAATGCATTTGCCCCGCAATTGCTTTCAGCTAATACAATTATATTTTGTTTCTTCAGGACTGAAATATGTTCTGGAATTAAAGAAACCCGTTTTTCCGGGTTGGGCTCAAGCAAAATACCAATAGTCATGAATTCTTTGAATATTAAATAAATGATAGTCTCCCAAAATAGAAAAAATAATTAGCTATTTAGAAAGTACCATTAAAAAAATTAAAAAAAAATCGCTCTGACATAATATCCCTGTGAATCAATATAAATAGAAACCTGAATTCATTTATTGAAATAAAATTTGCGCTTAATAAACTATATTTGCGCCCTAAATGAAGTATATACGTAACTTTTGCATAATTGCTCACATTGATCATGGTAAAAGCACTTTAGCTGACCGTCTTCTTGAGTATACTAATACAATCACGCAGCGTGAGTCTCAGGCCCAATTGCTGGATGATATGGATTTGGAACGCGAGCGTGGAATCACCATTAAGAGCCATGCCATTCAAATGGACTACATCCAAGACGGACAAGCTTATGTTCTTAACTTGATTGACACACCCGGACATGTTGATTTTTCTTATGAAGTTTCACGATCTATAGCAGCTTGTGAAGGTGCACTACTGATAGTAGATGCTTCTCAGGGAATACAAGCCCAGACCATATCGAACTTATACCTTGCACTTGAGCATGATCTTGAGATTATTCCAATTTTAAACAAAATGGATCTTCCGGGCGCTATGCCAGAAGAAGTTAAAGATCAGATCATTGAGTTGATCGGTTGTAAAAGAGAAGAAATAATTCCGGCTTCCGGTAAAACCGGACTTGGAGTAAATGATATTTTAAGAGCAATTGTTGAACGCGTTCCTGCCCCAAAAGGAAATCCTGACGGAGAATTACAAGCACTAATATTTGACTCTGTTTTTAATTCATTCAGGGGTATCATCGCATATTACAAGGTACTGAACGGAGAAATCCGTAAAGGTGATAAAGTAAAGTTTGTTGCAACTGACAAGGATTATATCGCTGAGGAGGTGGGTACCTTAAAATTAACTCAAAAATCAAAAGAGGTAATTAAAACTGGTGATGTAGGTTATATAATTTCAGGTATAAAAGAAGCGCGTGAAGTAAAGGTTGGAGACACAATAACTCATAAAGATAAGCCTAGCTCAGAACCAATTAAAGGCTTTGAGGAAGTTAAGCCAATGGTATTTGCCGGAATTTATCCGGTTGACACAGACGAATATGAGGAACTTCGAGAAAGTATGCACAAACTGCAGCTCAATGATGCATCAATAGTATTTGAGCCCGAATCATCCGCAGCATTAGGATTTGGTTTCCGTTGCGGTTTTCTGGGAATGCTTCACATGGAAATAATTCAGGAGCGACTGGAACGAGAATTTGATATGACAGTTATAACAACTGTTCCTAACGTTTCTTATAAAGCGTTCACTTCAAAGGGTATTGAGATTGATGTACATAATCCATCTGATCTACCTGATCCAAGTAAACTTGAACATGTAGAAGAGCCGTATATCAAGGCAAATATTATCACTAAATCAGAATTTGTAGGTCCTATCATGTCGCTCTGTATCCAGAAACGTGGTACCATTATTAATCAATCATATCTCACTTCAGATCGTGTTGAGCTTATTTTTGAGATGCCAATGGGTGAAATTGTTTTTGATTTTTATGATCGTTTAAAAACAATTTCCAAAGGGTATGCCTCTTTCGATTATCATCAGATTGGTTATCGACAATCTGACCTGGTACGTTTAGATATCCTTTTAAACAGTGAACCAGTTGACGCACTATCTTCTTTAATTCATAGAACGAACTCGTATAACTTCGGTAAAAAAATCTGTGAAAAATTACGGGAATTGATTCCGCGTCAACAGTTTGAGATTATTATACAGGCATCTATCGGAGCAAAAATTATTGCCCGTGAAACTGTAAAAGCCCTTCGAAAAGATGTGACAGCGAAATGTTACGGAGGTGATATTTCGAGAAAACGGAAGCTACTTGAAAAGCAGAAAAAAGGTAAGAAGCGTATGAGACAAGTTGGTAATGTTGAAATTCCGCAGACTGCCTTCATGGCGGTACTTAAATTAGATTAATTTCTACCTTTTGCAATTCGCGAATTGCAAATAAAAATGTTAATGAGACATTAAAAATTAATAAAAACAATATTTATAATAATCATGCAGCTACTGGACGGAAAATTTGTTTCAGAGAAATTTAAAGAAAGAATAGCGATTGAGGCCGCTGAAGTTTTAATAAAAACTGGCAGAAAACCTCATCTGGTGGCTATACTGGTTGGGCATGATGGTGGTTCAGAAACCTATGTTGCCAGTAAAATTAAAAATTGTGAAATGGTAGGTTTTAATTCAACATTGTACCGTTATGAGAATACAATTACTGAAGATGAATTACTATTAAAAATTGATGCAATAAACAAAGATCCGGAAACGGATGGCATACTCGTTCAACTACCTTTGCCTAAGCATATCTCCGCAGATAAAATCACTGAAAAAATTTCACCTGAGAAAGATGTAGATGGTTTCCATCCGGTTAATTTGGGCAGGATGCAAAGAAACCTTCCCTCCTTTTTGCCGGCAACTCCATATGGTATTCTCCTTATGCTTCAAGAATACGGAATCGATACTACCGGCAAACATTGTGTAGTAGTTGGCAGAAGTAACATTGTAGGAGCACCGATGAGCATATTAATGTCAAGGAATACAAATCCAGGAAATTGCACGGTCACCATTTGCCACAGCAAAACACCAGACATTAAAAAATTTAGTCTTGATGCCGACATACTTATCGTAGCAATAGGTAAAAAGAACTTCATAACCGCCGACATGGTAAAACAAGGTGCTATTGTGATTGATGTGGGTATGAATCGCGAGAGCTCTACAGAAACAAAATCTGGCTACAAACTTTATGGTGATGTAGATTTTAAAAATGTAGCTCCTAAGTGCTCATGGATTACCCCCGTTCCAGGCGGTGTAGGTTTAATGACCATCGTAGGCTTACTTAAAAATACCCTTTCCTCAGCTAAAAAAGAAGTTTATTAAATATACTCACTAGTATATTTAATCACACGTAAAAAATATCTATTCAAATAGATCAAAAAATTACCAGAATTTCCACCAAGGTTTTGGAATACCTATGTAAAGTCCGTCTTCTCTAAGTTGAATTGGATAAGTTTCAATATAATTACCCTGCCCCGCTGCACCACGACCTGTTTTGATATCAAATTCATGCCTATGGTAAGGACATACAATTTGGCCATTAACGCACCAACCATTACTCAGATCAGCACCAGCATGGGGGCATTTATTCTGTACAGCATAAAAGTCATTTCCGATTTTCAATATGCACAATTTTAGTCCGGATACCTCAATAGGTCTGATAAAATCATTAGAAGAAGTAATATTAGAAGGGTATAAATTAATCCAGTTCATAAATTTATGTGCATTGTCAGAAATTTGTCTCTATCATTTTTCCTCAAGCTTGATCTATTAAAGTTAAGTATATTTGTAATCTAAATTACAAAATGGCACATCAAATTCCACCTGACGGCAGCTTTTTACCATTAATGGAAGATTTTTATACCATTCAGGGTGAAGGATTTCATTCCGGAAAGGCAGCTTATTTTATTAGACTAGGCGGATGTGATGTTGGTTGTCACTGGTGCGATGTGAAAGAAAGCTGGAATGCAGAGATGCATCCATTGACAAATACTGATCAAATTATACGAAATGCTGAAAAATATCCTGGAAAAGCTGTAGTAGTTACTGGAGGTGAACCATTAATCTATAATCTGGATTACCTTACATTAGAACTTCAAAAAAGAGGAATTAAAACATTTATCGAAACATCAGGGGCCTATCCACTGTCTGGTACATGGGACTGGATTTGTCTTTCACCGAAAAAATTCAAAGCTCCTCGTCCGGATATAGCTCCACTAGCTGGAGAATTAAAAGTAATTGTCTTTAACAAAAGTGATTTCAACTGGGCAGAGGAATATGCCGATACGGTTTCAGAAGATTGTAAACTTTATTTGCAACCAGAGTGGTCTAAATCTACTGAGGTGACCCCACTAATTATTGATTATGTTATGCAAAAT
>JAURKO010000125.1 GCA_030831705.1 Daejeonella sp.
CTCATAGCGCTCAAGCTGCAAACCTATCTGTTTCAAACCCTTTACCCAACTCACATTTGCAGAAAGTAAATTTCCTCCCGGACCAATACCTGCCCCCAAAACCTCGCCACGATTGGTATATCCATGAATAACTTGATGGTGCATGTACCATTCGCCTGAACTCCTAAAAATCTGGTCAATGGATTGCTCCATATGAGTCAGTTCTACACCCAATTGAATAAACTCATCCTCCATCCCTTTGTATGGCACCAATTTATTTAGTCCCAACGTATAGGCCCTGGCATGATAGGGGCTCATCAGAAAATCACGGGTGTTCCAGGAATGATCGTTTTTACCATACTCAAAATAAACTTCTGCTCTGGATCCGGTCAAAAGCCATCGGGCAAATAACGAAGTAAGTTGATCCCTTGGTTTAAAATCTTCATTGGTTTTTATTTTCTGAAAGGCCTGCAAAATGGGCATGTAATCTTCGAAACTATCGTCCATGTATTCATTATAGATCTGAAAACTTCTGCTCATGCCAAGAAAAAGCCCAGGCAACCAACGGGGTTGGTAGCTCAATACGAGTCCTGATAAATACCTCCAATCGTCCGGTAAGCCTGCATTAAAACCTGAGCCTTCTAAACGCCCTGCAATGATCTGCGTTTCTATTGATCCAATTGGAGTCTTTATCGGCCGACTAGTATTGAGTGTTAAATGCTTGAATCCAGGTGCTGTATTGCTCATCAATATTGAATTCTGTTTCCCTGGGCCCCACCAAACATTTTCATTGCTAAGGCCAATGGATATTGGGTCAAAATTTAAACGTATACTGCTTTGACCCCATAACAGTTTAGAATAAGGATCACTGCCAAAACGTACTGGAAGGTCCGCATTGCCTAAATGTGATCCAAATTCATTGAATTTAGAATTTCCAGCAAAGACATATTCTGGTCTGATTTGAAGACTTAATGGACCAGCTTTAGCATAAAAACCGGCACTTACAAGACTTTGATATCCCTTAGCTGGGATCATCGCTCCATCATTCCGGTTATTAGAAGGATGACTATTATATCGTTGCTGCCAGACAAAAGGGAGGATTAAAATTTTGCTTTTACCAATGGCTGAGCTGAAGATTTGTTTACCTGGATTCAATAAGGAATCTGCTTCAGTCTGCTTATTTGCTTCGTTTAAGAATGGAAAAACAGGACGAACAGTAAAAGAAATGCTCGGGTCAATCTCGCCATTTAACTGTTTTCTTAGATAATAATCTTCAATTACCGGCGTACCTAAGGGCAGACTTTGTGCGAAAACGAAATCTGGATATACTATTGGGGAAAAGAGAAGTATAAAATACCAAACTGAAATTTTTCTCTTTAATTGTAAAGATTCTGAATAGGATCTGATCACAAATTATAAATTATTCTGTTGTTCAGTTTAAGGCTGAGATATAGATTTATCGGGTAACTCAACAAGAATATCCAGTTCTTCGTAAATGGAATTATTACTTTTAAACTCAGGTACAATTTCCTTCATCTTCACTACCACCTGCCTGTCTTTATATTCGCAGCTCAATTTTATTAGCTCTGAAATATGTTTACTGATTGTTTGAAAATGATACTCCCTCACCTGTGCAACCATGATCTTTTCATGATGAGTAGGCATGGTATTCTCCAAATCATTTAATAACTCTTCATAAAGTTTCTCACCCGGCCTAAGTCCGGAAAATTCAATGGCTATATCCTGATGTGGTACAAGACCCGATAGTCGGATCATCTTTTTGGCCAGTTCAATAATTTTAACCGATTTTCCCATATCGAAGATAAAGATCTCCCCTCCTTCACCCATTGATCCCGCTTCCAATACCAATCGGCATGCTTCAGGAATAGTCATGAAATAACGAGTAATATCCGGATGGGTAACAGTTATTGGACCTCCTCTCTCAATTTGAGCTTTAAAACGAGGTATTACAGAACCGCTTGAGCCCAGAACATTCCCAAATCGGGTAGTTATAAAAAGTGTGTTGACATTTGAGCGATTTTCATTGAGGTAACTCAATCCATTGGTATAAACTGTTTGCTCCTTAAATTTATACGAATTAAATAAAGATTGTACATAAATTTCAGCGATTCTTTTGGAAGCTCCCATCACATTAGTTGGGTTAACAGCCTTATCAGTAGAAATCATCACAAATTTATGAACTCCATACTTAATAGAAAGGTCAGCAAGGGTTTTAGTTCCCATTACATTCGTTCTGACAGCTTCTCCAGGATTATGCTCCATCATTGGCACATGCTTATACGCAGCTGCATGGTACACATAATGTGGTTTGAATGTTTGAAATAACAACTCCATACGGAAACGGTCCCTTACGTCCCCAATAAAACAATGAAAGTTATTATGAAAATGATTTTCTTGTAATTCAAGATGGAGTTCATGTAAGGGTGTCTCGCTCTGATCATTAAGAATAATCATCTGAGGAGAAAATTGGGATATTTGCCTTACAATCTCTGAGCCGATTGAGCCGGCAGCACCTGTAACCAGCACCCGCTTTCCTCTCAATTGTTCCGAGATGATTTCATTATGGATCTGGATAGGTTCACGCTCCAGAAGATCCTCAATTTTGATATTTTGCAATTGCTTGCTCGATAACTGTCCGTTAATCCATGAACGTACCGGAGGTAAAGTCAGTACTTTAATACCATGTTCCAAACAAATGTCTACGATTTTATTCTTACTATCAGGTGGAATATTTTGGGACGCTATAATCAGACTATCCACCTTCTCCTGTAGAACGAGACTAGTGAAGTCCCTGGTATGAAAAATCTTGATACCATCAATTGATTTTGATGACTTTCGATCATCATCATCGATAAAAGCCCCCAATACCATGTTGATCTTATTGTCATGATCCAGGGTTCTTTTAGCAGCAATCCCTGCCTCACCGGCCCCGTAGATAATAACCCGTTGTCTGTCAATTTTAAAATTCTTGACATACATGAAGAAATATTTTACCATTACCCTGTAGGTAATTAACATTAAAAACCCAGTTAATCCATTAATTACAAGAATAACATTGGAGATGTAAGGTTCCTTATGAAGGCTGACCAAAACTAAATTAACAATAACAAATAAGCCATTACTAATGAGGACAGAAAACAATATTCGGAAGGAATCCTGTGCGCTGGTATAACGAATGATACCGGCATAAGTCTTCACAACAAGAAAAACCAAACTATTCAATACGCTGAATACCAAGATATTTCGGCTCAATTCATTGCTATTGATTTCCCCAATATTGAAATTAAATTTCAGGAAATATGCGAAGCACAGGGAGAACGCACAAACAAACAGATCTAAACAGAAAATGATCCAGCGCGGTACAATATTGATATGATTGAACAAAGCTTTGGTTTTAGTTTATAAACAAATATAGTATAATTAATTATTTCAAATGAAAATAGATAGTTGATTGATATGTTAATTGAAGGGTCAAGTGTTATACAAGCCTCACCCTAACAACTGAACTGCTTGGAATTGATTCATTGATTCCCTCTCCAAAGGAGAGGGTTTAGAGTTTCTGAAAAATGTCATTTTATCTTGCAAAACTGCGTCTTTGCGTCTCTGCGAGACACTTCTCTTTTGTAAATCAGGAGATCCTGGCCTTCGCCAGGATGACAATCAGTTGTA
>JAURKO010000126.1 GCA_030831705.1 Daejeonella sp.
ATCATTCCCTAAAAATATATAGACAAAAAATGAGTAGAAGCAGAACATCATTTATAATACGCTTCCGTCTTGCGATTCCAGCGAAGGCTGGAATCTCCCTCTCCCCCATCTCCTGATTTGTCATTCCAGCGAAAGCTGGAATCTCCCAATTCTTTGATAATTAAACTGAACCTTCGGGGTCGGTTGAGCAAATGAATATACACAATAAAATTTTTAAGCTCTAGCTATCCCAATAACTGGAAACAAACCTGAGCTCAGCTTATTTTTTACATCCCCCCTAAATCTCTCAGCAATCCAATTATTCTTACCTTTATCCCCCAAGAAGAACCAAAATGACCGAAGTCTATAAACCTAAATATAAGATACGTTTTGTTACAGCAGCTGCCCTGTTCGACGGCCATGATGCAACTATCAACATTATGCGCCGTATACTTCAGTCTTCAGGGGCGGAGGTAATACATCTCGGTCATAACCGATCTGTGCAGGAGGTTGTAAACTGTGCGATTCAGGAAGATGTTCAGGGCATTGCAATGACCTCCTACCAGGGCGGACATATTGAGTATTTAAAATACATGTATGATCTGCTGCAAGAATCCGGCGCGGGCCATATCAAAATATTTGCTGGTGGTGGCGGAGTAATCTTGCCGACTGAAATTAAAGAACTTAAAGAATACGGAATCACTCAGATCTATTCACCTGATGATGGCCGAAAAATGGGACTTCAGGGAATGATCAATGATATGCTCGAGGCATGTGATTTCCAAACCCATACCAGCCTGACCAATGAACTGCAGGGCATTCAGACAAAGAATGTAAATGCAATTGCATCCGCGATTACGCTGGCAGAAAATCATCCTGAGCAGACAGAGAGCTTCCTGAATGAACTTGGAAAATTAAATGCAGATAAAAAAGTCCCGGTTATTGGAATAACAGGAACCGGTGGAGCTGGGAAATCATCACTGATTGATGAACTTGTTCGTCGCTTTCTAATCGAAACTGATAAAAGTATTGCGATAATCTCAGTTGATCCTTCAAAACGCAAAACTGGCGGTGCTTTATTGGGGGACCGGATCCGGATGAACTCAATAAATAACCCACGGGTTTACATGCGTTCCCTTGCGACAAGGCAGGCCAATTTAGCCCTCTCAAAATATGTTCAGGAGTCGATTGATATCTGCAAAGCAGCAGGATATGAGCTGATCATTGTTGAAACTTCGGGCATCGGACAGTCGGATACTGAGATCACCGAACATTGTGATGTATCCTTGTATGTGATGACTCCGGAGTTTGGAGCAGCAACCCAACTGGAAAAAATTGACATGCTCGACTTCGCAGATATCGTCGCGATCAATAAGTTTGATAAGCGCGGAGCACTGGATGCGATCAGGGATGTGCGGAAACAGTTTAAGCGCAATCATCAATTATTCGATTCTCCGGATGAAGAACTCCCAGTGATTGGCACCATGGCTTCTCAATTCAATGATCCCGGGATGAATCAGCTCTTTGCAGAATTGATGAAGGCCATTTTAAGGAAAACCGGATATGATTTCCAGGCAAAAATGGAATTAATCGGAAAACATAGCGAAAAGAGTTATATCATTCCACCTGAACGGATCCGCTATTTAGCCGAAATTGTTGAAAGCAGTTCAGCTTATGCCGAATGGGTAAATGAACAGAGTAAAATTGCGCAGCAGATGTTTCAGGTTAAGGGGGTATTGAACATGCCCCAAACCCTAACCGAAGGAGATGGCTTAAAAAGGAATTTAGAAGGACCTTTGACTGATATATACAATAAACTTGAAGAAAGTCTAGATCCGAAATGCCGCAGATTATTGCGTGAATGGCCTGACACGATCAGAAAATATAAGGCTGATGAATTCATTTTTAAAATCCGCGATAAGGAAATCAAGCAATCCCTTTATTCAGAATCATTATCTAAATTAAGGATTCCAAAGATCTCTTTACCCAGATATGAAGCATGGGGAGATATCCTGCGCTGGTTACTAACTGAAAATGTTCCTGGCGAGTTTCCATACACTGCAGGAGTATTCCCTTTAAAACGTGAAGGTGAAGACCCAACCAGAATGTTTGCCGGCGAAGGTGGTCCGGAAAGAACTAACAAGCGTTTTCACTATGTTTCCCTAGAACAGCCCGCACACCGTCTTTCTACGGCTTTCGACTCGGTCACGCTTTATGGAGAAGATCCAGGCCTGCGTCCGGATATTTACGGCAAGATCGGAAATTCAGGAGTTAGCATTGCGACGCTTGATGATGCTAAAAAACTGTATAGCGGTTTTGATCTTTGCCATTCAGCTACATCGGTATCCATGACTATTAACGGACCGGCGCCCATGCTGCTTGGCTTCTTCATGAATGCCGCCATAGACCAGCAATGTGAAAAATACATCATTGAAAACGGTCTTGAGGCAGAAGTTAAAGCTAAAATTGAACTGATTTTCAAAGCCAAGGGCATATCCCAGCCGATTTACCAGGGCGAACTCCCTAAAGGAAACAATGGACTCGGATTAATGCTTCTCGGCCTTACAGGCGATCAGGTCTTAGCACCAGAGGTATATAATAAGATAAAAGCCTATGCAATTGCCAATGTTAGAGGTACTGTGCAGGCAGATATTTTAAAAGAAGATCAGGCACAAAACACTTGCATATTTTCAACCGAATTCGCTCTGAGGATGATGGGAGATATCCAGAAGTACTTCATCGATAAGCAGGTTAGGAACTTCTATTCTGTTTCTATTTCGGGATACCATATCGCTGAAGCAGGAGCTAATCCAATCTCACAACTCGCATTTACCCTGAGTAATGGATTTACTTTCGTTGAATATTACCTAAGTCGTGGAATGCATATCGATGAATTTGCGCCAAACCTATCCTTCTTTTTCTCCAACGGAATTGATCCTGAATATTCTGTGATTGGTCGTGTAGCGAGAATAATCTGGGCTAAAGCTATCAAGCATAAATACAAGGGAAATGACCGCTCACAAAAATTAAAATACCATATCCAAACCTCGGGGCGCTCCCTGCATGCTCAGGAGATTGATTTCAATGATATCAGAACAACTCTGCAAGCGCTTTACGCGATCTATGATAATTGTAATTCGCTGCATACCAATGCATATGATGAAGCGATAACCACCCCAACAGAAGAATCGGTGCGCAGAGCAATGGCAATACAACTCATTATTAACAGAGAATTGGGTCTAGCCAAAAATGAAAATCCTTTACAAGGCGCCTTCATTATTGAGGAACTAACTGAATTGGTTCAAGCAGCCGTTTTAGAAGAATTCAAGCGTATCAATGATCGCGGCGGAGTTTTGGGAGCAATGGAAACAATGTACCAGCGTAGCCGTATTCAGGAAGAGTCCCTTTATTACGAAACCCTGAAACACGACGGGACTTACCCTATTGTTGGAGTGAATACTTTCCTCAACAAAAACGGATCACCAACGATCATTCCATCAGAAGTTATCCGCGCGACGCAAGAGGAAAAGAAATTTCAGATCAGCGCTTTGGAAACCTTTAAACAAAGAAATGAGGAAACTTCAATTAAGCTTTTAAAAGAACTTCAGCAGAAGGCTGTTGCCGGAGAAAATATTTTTGAAAGTCTGATGGAGGTTTGTAAGGTTTGTTCTCTGGGGCAAATATCACATGCTTTGTATGAGGTTGGGGGGCAGTACAGGAGAAATATGTAAGCACTGCCATTCGAATCGCGAAAAAGGTTATTTTAATCAATCAAACTGTTAAAGCGGCGAGAAATCTCGTGGTCTAATAAAACTCAACCCCAAAACGCCACTTTTTGTTTTTTAAATCATTCCCATTTGTTATTAAACTAAATTTATATAAAATATACAACGCTTCGTTTTGATTCCATTTTTTAAAAACTATATTTATTATATAAACCAAAACACATAATAATGAAATATTTAGTATTTATTTTCTCGTTCATTTTGATTTCAACTGCAGCAATTGCTCAGAAATCAACAAAACTTTTTAACGGCAAGGATCTTAGCGGCTGGACTATTCATGGTACTGAAAAGTGGTACGTTGAAAATGGCAATCTAGTCTGTGAAAATGGTCCAAAAGAGGAATATGGCTATCTCTCTACAGACAAAAACTATAAAAATTTCATCCTTGAATATGATTTTAAACTTGAAGCAAATGGCAATAGCGGGGTATTTGTACGCTCCAGCATTGAGGGCACTAAAATCAGCGGATGGCAGGTAGAAGTTGCTCCTCCCGGAAACGGAACAGGAGGTATTTACGAATCCTATGGCAGAGGCTGGTTAACAAAACCAACTAAAGAAGAAGAATCAGGCCTTAGTCCGGATGGATGGAACCGCGGGAAGATTCATGTAATGGGTAATGAAATAACTACCTGGTTAAATGGTAAACAAATCTCAAATCTAAAAGATGAGAAATTTGGAGCAGGGAAAGGATTTATTGCCCTTCAAATTCATTCAGGTGGCGACATCAAGGTTAGATGGAAAAGGATTGTAATTAAAGAGCTGGAGTAAAAATTCTCGCGATATTAAATTTTTAAACATCCCGCTCACTCGGGATAAAAACAAATTTTATTCTAATGAACAACAATCAGGAATCATCCCGCAGAGGCTTTATTAAAAAAATTGCAGCATCATCAGCCGCACTTGCGGTTGGGAGCAATGTACTTGCTGCAGCTCATGAAAGTGAATCAGCACCATTTATAATCCATAAAAGACAATACATTGGTGCAAACGACAACATCAATATTGCACTGATTGGAGCGGGGGGAATGGGCACTGGAGATACAATCACTGCACTCAAAGTACCAGGGACTAAACTGGTAGGGGTTTGTGATTTGTATGATGGAAGGTTAAATGATGCCAAAACCCGTTGGGGAAAGGATATTTTCACAACAAAATCATATAAAGAGATTTTAAATCGTTCAGATATCGACGCTGTAATAGTCGCTACGCCAGATCATTGGCATCAACAGATCTCAATCGATGCAATGCGGGCGGGTAAACATGTATATTGTGAGAAGCCAATGGTTCATGATATTACCGAAGGTCCTGCAGAAATCAAAGCTCAAAAAGAAACCGGAAAGGTGTTTCAGGTAGGTAGTCAGGGAGTATCTTCATTGGGAAATGAGAAAGCGAAGGAACTACTAAAAGATGGAGCGATCGGTCAGCTTAACTTTGCAGAAGGCTTCTGGGCACGCCATTCACCAGGCGGTGCTTGGCAGTACCCAATACCCGCTGATGCTTCAGCAGATACAGTTGATTGGGATACATTTGTAAGCAATACCACCAAACGCTCCTTTGATGCGATGCGTTTCTTCCGATGGAGAAACTACCGCGATTACGGCACCGGAATGTCGGGCGATTTGTTTGTCCATCTATTTTCAAGCCTGCATTTCATAACAGATTCCTTCGGACCAAATAAAATCTATTCTTCCGGCGGATTAAGATATTGGAAAGATGGGCGAGAAGTTCCGGATGTGCTTCTGGGAATATTCGACTATCCGGATCAGGCGCAAGCTCACCCGGCATTTAATCTGTCTTTAAGATGTAATTTTGCTGATGGAACCAGTGGAAATACAATTTTAAAACTGGTAGGAAGTGAAGGTGCAATGGATATTGGCTGGGATAGTG
>JAURKO010000127.1 GCA_030831705.1 Daejeonella sp.
AAGAGACAGGTGGTGGCAGGGAATCGGGATCAGATGCATGGAAGGCTTACATGAGGCGTCAGACAAACACGATCAACTATTCGGATAAATTACCACTTGCGCAGGGGATTAAATTTGATCTGTAAATAAAAAGGCTAAGGGGTTGTAATGATCAATTTTTTAGCTTTATTAGGACATAAGCATCTGCGGAAAGCAAATCTTTATTGTCATTAAAGTTTATTCGATTGAATACTATTTGAAGGCTCAGGCCATTAAATTCAAGGTTCTTTGAAAGAAGTTCTCTGGAGACTTGTAAGTCTTGTTTATCAGCTAATTTCTGCTTCTTAAATTCCATTTCCAATTGATTGATTAAGGTATCCAAGATGACATATTTTTCTTCGGGACCATAAATTACTTTCAATTTGTTCTGATTTGCTACACGGCTGATAAGCAATTTTCTCGAATCTATGATGTTTGACAACGTATCGGATGGAACACTTAAGGGCAGCATGTAATCTGCTTCATTCAATGGAAGAAGGTCCATATTAAAGGCTTCAGCTCTATTCGTTCCAAGATTTAGTTTAGAACCGCTGGCATCATCCGGCTTAAGGTTAAGATAGGTGTACAACCAAAGTTTCTGCCGACTTTTTATCTCCCAATTGCTGGTAATGGAATCATATTTCTTCTCCGAATTAACAGAAAGTAATGAATCTTGTATTATCCCAGGGTCCCGCTTAAGAATTGGTCTGAAACTTTCAATTCCATGCATATTTACAAGGTAATCTACAATATTGATCATCCGGCTCATATCTTCTTTACCTGGCTTAAGCTTCAATGAGATGATCTTATCTCCATCAAGTGACCCATGATTTCGAAACAATTCTTGCAATTCATTAATCTGCGATCTTCTGGATGTGGAAAATGCTCCCTGAGGGCCATAAACTGATATTATAGTCAGCAAACACAAACTGAAAGGGATAATCATAATATTCTGACTTTTTGAAATCAGAAAATAGGCATTAATGAAAGTAAGCCAGGCCGCCAGAATGATTAGAAAATAGCGTTCCTCAGTAATTCCATAATCAATGACTCTGGCTAATACTGCCCATAAAAGCAAGAGTATCAATGGGATCAACACATAATAAAAACTGCGGCTGAAGGTTTTCAGCCATTTATTTTCATCCTGATTCCTTATGGGATAAATGAGAAGCAGTGATAATAATCCAAAAACTGCGTATCCCAGAATCAGATTTGAAACCAGCCCTTTAGGAAGCTCCCACTCAAGCATAATCTTGGCTTCATATGCTAGCAGGATAATTGCATATACTGTGGCCAGAGGTATAAGAACAAACTGAGTGAATATTTTAAGTCCGTGAGGGTACGTAGTATCCTTTTCAAGTCCATTGAGATTTGTGGGAACCCCCGACAGGAAGAAAACTGTTTGAAAGATACCTACTATCCACACCCATAATATGGCAAAGGTATCCCAGTCAAAATTGAAATTAAAGAGAAAATTCATGGATCCAACGGCAGCGGCAAGCCCAAGAAACAATGCTGCACTATAGATGCCGCCAATTAAAAAGCGTAGAAAGATAACTCTGTTAAATTGCCAAAACGCATTGACGTGACCCTTTCCGAAATAAGCAGCAAAAGAGACTGAAAGGTGAGCTGCCAGAGCAAGTAAAATAAATCTGAAAAAATCAGTTTCACGTTTTAAGGGGTCGATCAGAAAGAACAAGCCAGTAAGAATGAATAATAACAAAACCCTCAATAAATATTTTTTAGGGAAGGAATTGGAATAGCTTTCCGAGAAAAGGGTAACAGATAAAGATAAAACGAGACCCAGATTTGCTATCAGGATAAGCCTCATACAAATACTTTCTGCCGTCAGATTGAGATCACTGATTTCTATATAAACCGTTGCCGCGATGGTGCCTAAAAAAGCAAACCCAATTTCGAACGGAAACCGCGATAAAACATTTTTAATGGAATTGACAAAAGTGCTAAGCGAAGGAAATTTCATAAACGGTAATTTATCTAAATATACTAAAAGCTTAAATTAACGTGAGTTCGATATTAAACTATCTAAAGATTAATATTTAACCACATAGTTTGAATTTATTATGCTTTAAAGGAAACATAGATTGAAGCAAAGCTTCATGATAAGTTATTACAGGCTAACAAGTATATTTCATCACTTTCAATCAATCCTGAATTTTTCCAATCCGTGGACAAGGAAGAGTTAGAAGAACTACTTGTTACTGTTTTCAACAAGGTTTTGGCTCAGGCAGATCAAGTGAGTCAAACAGAGATGCAGGCAGTTACCCATGAAATGATGGGAGGACTTGGAAATCTGTTTGGAAAATAGTCTTAACTGGCGTTTTGTTTTTCAAATGACTGTTCCATTTGGAATAACAGCCATTTTTTTGACTACTACAATACCGTCTTTGATGGAATATGTTTTAAAATCTCCATTTTCGAGATGATTGCCACCGTTAATTCTGACATCATTTCCAATGAAACAATTTTTATCAATAATGGCATTCTTTATATAGCATCTTTTGCCAATACCCATAACCGGACGTTTGGACTCCGCTGCTTCTTCTAATTCAGACAGTGTTTGGTAACGGTCTCCTCCCATAACATAGCTATTCACAATAGTAGTTCCTGTTCCGATACGTGTTCTGATACCAATAACTGACCGTTCAATCCTGCTGGCGTTAATAATACATCCATCAGCAATTATAGTTTTTTCTAATGTTGTTCCCGATATTTTTGATGGCGGCAACATTCTTGCCCTTGAATAGATAGGCCTTTTATCGAAAAGATTAAATTCCGGAATATCATCCGTCAATCCAATATTAGCATCAAAGAAAGAGTGAATATTACCAATATCTGTCCAATAACCCTCGAATTTGTAACTAAGGACTTTATATTCATCAATTGACTGGGGAATGATTTCCTTACCGAAGTCAGTTCTTGCATTATCCTCTAGTAATTTAAAAAGTAATTTTCTATTGAACAGGTAAATACCCATTGATGCAAGGTATTCTTTCCCCTTTTTTTTCAGTCCTTCGCCAACATCTGATTTCCAATCCGGGAGTAGCTCCTTTTTGGGTTTCTCAATAAAGGAGGTGATTAGGTTATTATCGTCAGCTTTTAAAATCCCAAATTCACTTGCATCTTTTGCATTTACAGGAATCGTTGCAATACTGATTTCAGCACCACTCATTTCATGATTTTTGACCATTTCACTAAAATCCATTTGATACAACTGATCTCCGGAAAGAATCAGAATATATTCACATTGATGCTGAGCTAAATGACCGAGACTCTGCCTGACTGCATCAGCAGTACCCTGAAACCATGTGCTATTGCCAGGTGTTTGTTCGGCTGCAAGAATATCTACAAAGGCTTCACTAAAAAAACTGAAATGGTAAGTATTTTTTATGTGCTTATTTAATGAAGCCGAGTTGAATTGAGTCAATACAAATATTCTTTCAATACCTGAATTAAGACAATTTGAAATGGGAATATCCACAAGACGATACTTTCCTGCGATTGGAACAGCTGGTTTTGAACGGGTATCAGTCAATGGATAAAGTCGTGATCCTTGTCCGCCACCCAAAACAACCGATAATACTTTAGAATTCATCTCAATCATTGCTTAAGCTTTTATAGAGGTTAATATATTCTTCCGCTGATTTGTCCCAGGAAAAATTTAGGAGCATCATTTTTTTTCGTATGGTAAGCATTTTTTCGGAATCTTTATACAACTCATAAGCTCTTCCGATTACCTTTTCAATAGTTTGTGTACTAAGTTTATCAAAGCAGAGTCCGTAACCGTCCTTCTCTTTTAAATCGATTACAGTATCCTTTAAACCACCTGTATTATTAACTATTGGTATAGTTCCATATCGCATGGCATACAGCTGGTTTAAACCACATGGCTCAACTCTTGACGGCATAATCAGAAAATCAGCGCCGGCATAAATTCGATGTGAAAGCACTTCATTATAACCAATATAAACACCGTATTGCTTTTTATATTTTGCAGAGAGATCTTTTAATTCTTTTTCAGTTTTTGAATCACCTGAACCTAAAATAAGAAAATTTAATTTTCCTTTATAAGTATTTATACAAGATTCAATGACTTCAGGAAGCAAATCCGCTCCTTTTTCCCCCACTAGCCGTCCGATAAATACGATAAGTGGTTCTGTACTGCTCAAACCAAATTCTTTGCATAGTAGTTTTTTATTTTCTTTTTTGCCTTCCTCAACACTTTCTATCGAATAGGTTTTGAATATCATCGGGTCTATCTCAGGATTCCAAACCAGTGAGTCTATCCCATTTATTATTCCCGATCCTTTAGCTTCTTCCATCTGAAACAATTTTTCAAGGCCATTCGAATTAATCGATAATTCTTTAAGGTAGCTTGGCGAAACCGTGGTAAATTTCCAACAGCACTTTACAGAAGCTGCCAGCGAATTAATACAGTTCCCCCAGTCTAGAAGTCCTGCTTTACTAAGGTCGAAAGCAGGCAAATATGAGATTTTATCCCAGCCAAACCAGCCCTGGTACTGCCCGTTATGAATTGTACAAACAGTTGGAATATGAGCTAATTTAGTATAAGAAGGGGCGTGAGAAACCAGAAAGGGGATTAGGCCGGTATGGTGATCGTGACAATGAATAACATCAGGTTTTGTATCCGATTTGTTTATCCAATCCAGGAATGCGAGTTGAAAACTGATAAATTGCTCTATTTCATCTGGGTAGCAATAAATTTCGGGCCGATCAAGCAAGCCGATTATTTGAATAAGATATAAATCAAAACCTAGTATTTTATTTCTTTCTCTCAGGATAGTGTATTCAAAAGCTTTTGAACCTAGTTTTGTTTTTGATTTGAATACAAGATCAAAAGTGTTTTCATGAACGAAATTGCGGTCATAATAAGGCAATACTACCGAGGCATTTATACCAGCTTCACAAAGGTATTTTGGTAGCGCACCAACCACATCCCCAAGTCCGCCCACTTTGGCAACCGGGTAGCATTCTGCGCTAAGGTGCATGACATTCATAAACGAATTTAATGTCTGAATTCAGATAATGTAAACTACAAAACTTAAGATAGTATCCTTGTAATGTTAATGTAATAAAATTTAGTCAATATTCAAATTCAGCACAATTTAGTGTTACTAATGAGCTTCTAGCCAGTTTCTTCCAACGCCAACCTCTACCAGAATTGGAACCTCCATTTTAATCGCGTTTTTCATACGATCAATAATTATTTTTTTCATTATTTCGGTTTCATTGACTAATACATCAAACACTAATTCATCATGAACCTGCATAGTCATTTTCGAACCCAGTTTTTGATCTTTTATGTCCTGATGAATCCTGATCATAGCAATCTTGATCATGTCTGCTGCTGATCCCTGAATTGGTGCGTTGATCGCATTTCGCTCAGCGAAACCACGGACAGTCTGATTGGCCGAATTAATATCCCTCAAGTAGCGTCTTCTTCCCATAATTGTTTCTACGTACCCATTTTCCCTAGCAAAGTTCATGGTATCACTCATATATTTCTTAATATTAGGATACGTATTGAAGTAATTTTCAATAATTTCTGCTGCTTCTTTTCTTGGGATACCCAGATTTTGTGATAAACCGAAAGCCGACTGACCATAGATTATTCCAAAGTTAACGGCTTTGGCATTCCTTCTTTGAGTGGAATTTACTTCATCTAAGGCAATTCCATAAACTTTTGCAGCTGTAGCAGTATGAATATCCAGTCCGTTTACAAAAGCTTCCATCATGTTTTCATCTTTGCTGATTTCGGCAATAATTCTCAGTTCTATCTGGGAATAATCGGCTGATACTATAACATGTTCATTATCTCTCGGAATAAATGCCTTTCTAACCTCCCGGCCACGCTCAGTTCGGATTGGAATATTCTGAAGATTAGGATTATTTGAACTTAAACGGCCGGTCGCTGCAACTGCCTGATTATAAGATGTATGTACCCGACCAGTTTTCGAATTGATCATTTGTGGTAAAGCATCAACATAAGTGGATTTCAATTTTTGCAGTTGTCTGAAATCAAGAATATCAGCTACAATATCACTTTTGTTTGCCAGCCTTAAGAGAACATCTTCACCGGTTTGATATTGACCTGTTTTAGTTTTTTTTGCCTGCGGATCCAGCTGCAGTTTATCAAAAAGAACCTCTCCAAGTTGTTTTGGTGAAGCGATATTGAATTTTACACCCGCTTTTTCGTAAATAGTTGATTCGAAAGCCCGGATATCAATTTCAAGTGTTTTAGAAAATTCTACTAACGCGTTCTGATCGATTTTTACGCCTTCATGTTCAATATCAGCAAGAACATAGATCAGTGGATTCTCAATTTCCTGAGCCAGTTTCCACGCATTTACAGATTTTAAAACGGGTTCGAATTCGGTCTTTAGTTGTAAGGTGATATCAGCATCTTCAGCTGCATACTCTTTTACCTTTTCCAGGTCAGCATCTCGCATATTGCCCTGATTTTTACCTTTATCACCTATGAGTGTGCTGATACTTACCGGACTATAATTTAGGTAATTTTCAGCCAAAAGATCCATGTTATGACGTGAATCGGGGTCTATCAGATAATGAGCGAGCATGGTATCGAATAGTTCACCCTGTATATTGACATCGTACCACTTAAGAACCAGGATATCATATTTTATATTCTGCCCGATCTTAGAAATCAAAGGGTTTTCTAAGAGCGATTTAAATTCAAATAAAATAGTTCTGCACTCACTTTGGTTGGCCGGAAGCGGAACATACCATGCTTCACCTTTCGCCACACTAAAAGAAAGTCCGACAAGCTCGCAATTATTTGCATCAAGCCCTGTAGTTTCAGTATCAAAACAGAACGAGCTATGCTCATTGAGTAAGCGAACGAGGCTAGCTCTTTTCTCAATGGTGTCTGCCAATTGATAGTTGTGTTCAGTATTACTTATATTTTTAAAACTCTGTGGTGTTTGTGAAGTATTTGTTTCTGCCCCACCGCCTGAACTAAGGGGTATTTGAACATCATTATTTCCAAAAAGATCCATTTGTCCGGATGATGGACTGGGTTTTGCATCTGCAATACTAAATTCATCACCAAAGATTCTTTTCCCCAGCGTACGAAATTCAAGCTCTGCGAAAAGAGGCTCAAGCAAGTCGCGATTAGGCTCGTCAACATGTAAAGCATCCACATCAAGATCAACCGGCGCATTCAGCATAATAGTTGCAAGTTTTTTTGAAATCAAACCCTGTTCAGCGAAGTTTTCTACATTCTCACGAAGTTTGCCTTTAAGTTCATGACTATTACTGATGATATTTTCGATTGAACCATATTGTTTGATCAATAATTTGGCAGTTTTTTCACCAATTCCCGGAATTCCAGGTATGTTGTCTACCGCATCACCCCATAAGCCCAAAATATCTATTACCTGTTCAACACGATCAATTTCCCATTTTTCAAGGATTTCTTTTACACCTTGAATTTCCATTCCATTTCCCATTCGGGCAGGTTTGTAGATGAAGATATTCTCGGAGACTAGTTGTCCGAAATCTTTATCAGGAGTCATGCAATAAACTGTAAAGCCTTCGAGCTCTGCTTTTTTAGCCAAGGTTCCTATCAGGTCATCGGCCTCGTAACCGTCTGAAAATATTACCGGAATATTAAACCCTTCTATTAGACGAACGATATATGGAATTGCTGTTGAAAGATCCTCAGGCATTGCCTGACGATTAGCCTTATACTCAGTAAAATCAATATGCCTTTCAGTAGGAGCAGCGGTATCAAAAACCACCGCCATATGCGTTGGGTTTTCTTTCTTAAGAACCTCCAGTAAGGTATTGGTGAATCCCATAATGGCCGATGTATTGAGACCTCCGGAAGTAAATCTAGGATTTTTACTTAATGCAAAATGAGCTCTATAAATCAGGGCAAATGCATCTAAGAGAAATAGTTTTTTCATTTTATTGATGATTTTCAGGAATATTACTTCTAAAATTTATTTAGCAATACAGCCTTCAATATGGTCGTTTACCATTCCTGTAGCCTGCATATGCGCATAACAGATTGTTGTTCCAAAGAATTTAAACCCTCTTTTTTTCATGTCAGAACTGATGCTGTCTGAAAGTTTAGTTCTTGGTGGTAAATCTCTGTTACTGCTTAGTTTATTTATAATTGGTTTTTTATTTGGTAAAAATCCCCAGATATAATTTGAAAAGGAACCGAATTCTTTTTGAATTCCTAAAAACAATCTGGCATTGCTTATTGCAGCATTAACTTTCAATCGGTTTCGAATGATTCCCTCATTCTGTAATAATCTTTCAACATCTTCCTGGCTAAATTTTGCAACTTTTTCAACATCAAAATTTTCGAATGCCTTCCTGTAATTTTCTCGTTTTCGCAGCACAGTAATCCAGCTGAGTCCTGCCTGCGCACTCTCAAGAATTAAAAATTCGAATAAAGTCTGATCATCATAAACAGGTTTGCCCCATTCTTCATCATGATATCTGACGTAAAGGGGGTCATTTCCACACCAAGAGCATCTTACAATAGGTTGATTTTGATTCAAGGTTAGGCTATTTAAATTGAATTATTTGCTTTCGTTAATTTAAAATATAACATTATTTAGGATAAACCATTATTGAGTTCTTCCCAATATTCAAGTGCTCTTCGGTAATGAGGTATAACAATAGATCCACCCACAAGATTTGCAATCATGAAGATCTCATTCATTTCAGAATTGCTAACCCCTTCATCAAAGCATTTACCCAGATGATATTTAATACAATCATCGCAGCGTAAAACCATTGAGGCTACAAGTCCGAGCATTTCTTTTGTTTTCACATTTAGTGCACCATCGGCATAGGTTGTAGTGTCTAGCGCCATAAAGCGTTTGATGTTAGTATCAGCAGTTTCCATGATGCGGTCGTTCATCTTGGTTCTGTAGTTATTGAAATCATTGATCATTTTTCCCATAATGTAAATTTATTGCGATTATTTTATTAAAAAATGTCTCAGTTCTAAAGCTCTAAAGACGGATCCCAGAAAATGTTTTTGAAATCAAGAACTTTATCATCTACAACTTTTATGCCTTCATTTTCAAGTAATTGCTGCATCATGTCTGCTGATCCAAAGTGAAATTTACCGCTTAGTAATCCATTTCTATTCACTACCCTTTGAGCAGGTACTTTAGGATAGGCCGTATGGGAGGCATTCATCGCATAACCGACCATTCTTGAAGAGCCTCTTGTTCCCAGATAAGCAGCTATCGCACCATAAGAACTTACCCTTCCATTTGGTATTAGTCTGACAACCTGGTACACCTGTTCATAGAAACTAAGCTTGTCCATTTATTCAAAGCTAAACTTCAGGTAATTTATATTTTTATCTCTGGCAAGATACTTTTTCTCGTAGTAAGTCTGAATTGAAAGTATATTATTCACAAAGTCTGAATTATAAAGATCGTCGGTACTTATATGTTTAATAAGGCCTAATTCTTTTATTTTGGAATTAGTGAAGATATACAAAAGGTCGCTATCTGTTTTTAAGTGTACCGGACAACCTTTCTTAAGCACCTTTTTGTACATATCCAGAAAACGGCTGGAAGTCAGTCGTTTTTTCTCCCGGCTTACCTGTGGTTGTGGGTCTGGGAAAGTGATCCAAATCTCTGAAACTTCAGATTCAGAGAAATAATCCAGCAAGTTTTCGATCTGAATCCTAAGGAAAGCTACATTTGAAATTTTTTCTTCTATTGCAGTTTTTGCACCCCTCCAGATGCGGTTTCCTTTATAATCAATACCTATAAAATTTATTTCCGGAAACAACCTAGCCAGGTTGACGGTGTATTCACCCTTTCCGCATCCCAATTCGAGGATCAGGGGATTATTGTTTTTAAAATGATGTTCGGCCCAGCGGCCTTTTAATACTTTTCCATCTTCAAGCTCTATGACATTGTCAAAAGCTGTAATTTCTGCAAAGCGACGAAGTTTATCCTTACCCATTTCTAATTAAAATGACAGCAAAAATAGTTCTATCTTTGCATACTCTGTAATAATGGAAGCAACATCTAAAATATTTATTGCTGGTCATCGCGGGATGGTTGGTTCGGCTATTTTCAGAAAGCTCAATAAGGAGGGATATTTAAATCTATTAACCCGCACTTCTTCTGAACTTGATTTAAAAGACCAGCAGGCAGTGGCAGATTTTTTTGCAAAAGAAAAACCAGAATATGTATTTCTTGCCGCAGCCAAAGTTGGAGGAATAATCGCAAATGACACCTTCAGGGCTGATTTTTTATATGAGAATTTATCAATCCAAAACAATGTAATCCACCAATCCTATTTAAATGGAGTAAAAAAACTGATGTTTCTAGGTTCAAGTTGTATTTATCCAAAACATGCACCCCAGCCTCTTAAGGAAGAATACCTTTTAACTGGTTTACTTGAAAAGACCAATGAGCCTTACGCTATTGCAAAAATTGCTGGAATTAAGATGTGCGAAGCCTATCGTGCTCAGTATGGATGTAATTTTATATCTGTTATGCCAACAAATCTGTATGGCTTTAATGATAATTATCATCCACAAAATTCACATGTTTTGCCGGCACTGATAAGAAAGTTTCATGAAGCGAAATCAAGCGCTGCAGATCATGTCGTAATTTTAGGAACCGGCAGCCCAAGGCGTGAGTTTTTATTTTCAGACGACCTCGCCGATGCCTGTTATTTTCTAATGAAAAACTATAATGAAGCAAACATGATTAATGTAGGTACCGGTGAAGATCTAACCATTAAAGATCTTGCTTTATTAATTAAAAAAGTTATCGGGTTTGAGGGTGATTTGGTGTTTGATCTTTCCAGGCCTGACGGTACTCCAAGAAAGCTTTTAGATGTTTCTAAGTTGCACAGCAAAGGCTGGAAGCATGAGATTGAGTTGGAACAGGGTATAAAAATGGTTTATCATGATTTTATCATGAATCATGCATAATAAAACTTCCAAAAAAAGATTATGATCTGCATATGATAACCTGAGTTCGATTTTGGGATTGGCAAAAAATACGGATAGAATTGATCAGATAAGGCTTTAGAGCCTCAATCATTTGTTTTTGGAAATCAAGGCCTGAGTGTTACAGGTTG
>JAURKO010000022.1 GCA_030831705.1 Daejeonella sp.
CAAAGCCGGGTGGCAGCTCTATCTTTTTTTCAATAAGAGTATCATGATAAACATTAAATTTTCGGTAAAAAAATAGGGCAGAACACGGGGCTGGAATAAGCGAAGAGAAACAGACCCTGCTTTCTAAATGAAGAGAAAAATAATGAGTCTAAACGTAGTCAAGCAAGATTTTATATCGAACTCACGTTAATTAACAAAAATGCCCCGGACAAGCCGAGGCATTTTTGTTATATCAGATGTATTATTGAATTAACCCTGGTTGATAGTAATTTCGGAGATCGTCCATCCTTTATCCGATTTTACGAACTTCAGGTTAAACCTGTATGAACCTGCAATATCCATGCGGTTTCCATTTAAATTTGCAACACCCATTACATCAAAATCAGCTAATCCGGTAGCATAAGCAGCTTCGATTGTAAATGACTTATTTAGAGCAGAAGATTTACTAACATCATAGATTCCACCTGTAAAGGTGTAAATGATACCTGATTTGTCGAGTGTACTTCCTGAAGGCTCATACATTTTGCAGGTTTCACTAAGTTTAGCACCCATCCATGCTTTATCCTTTTTCACAATGGCAATTGAAAAACTATCGACGAGACTTTTAAGCTGATCTTCATCACTAGTCTTTACATTAATGCCATAGGCTTCTGATAGCGAAAACGCTATAAAAAGCATTAATAAGAATTTTTTCAATTGCTTAAGTATTATAAATTTTTAGTGATTTCAGTTGACATTGGTGTAACAGAAGAGCGGAATCGACGAATCAGATTTCCATCTTCATCAATCAGAAATTTCTCAAAATTCCATTTGATATCGCCAGTGAAATCAGGGTTTGCGGCAGTTGTCAGATGCTTGAACAGCGGACTGATATCATCACCTTTAACACTGCTTTTTTCAGCTAATGGGAAAGTTACACCAAAATTCTTCTGGCAAAACTCTTTGATAATTAAGTTTTCACCCGGCTCCTGGCCGCCAAAATTATTTGCTGGAAAACCAATAACCACTAGTTTATCTTTGTAAGTATCAGCCAACTTCTGCAGATCAGCATATTGCTTGGTATACCCACATTTTGAGGCTGTATTAACAATTAAGACTTTCTTCCCCTTGTATTTTTTAAGGTCAAGTGCCTGGCCATCAATATTCTGAACCTTAAAGGTATAAATTGAAGGCGGTGTTGTAATGAACATTGCGAGTACTATAAGTAGTGTTTTCATGGAACAAATTTAAAATTTAAAGACTGTATAAAGATCAAAAGGTTTTGATATGGTTAAAACTAACAATTATCTGACAATAAGTAAATTAAGTTTAAATCTTTAAGAACTTTTTAACTTGATCAGGATCCCTTCGGCAATCCCAAACCATAAGTATCAGAATGTGCTTCTCAAGCAATTCGTAAAAAATAATATAGTCCAAAATTATAAATGCTTTTACCCCATCTACATCAGTATTTTTACCAACCAGGGGCTGCCTTTCAATTAATTCTGCTGAGTCTTTGAAAACTCGAAGGAGTTTATTGCTGTAATCAGATGATTGATTTCTTTCATTATAAAACTGTTTGATTCGTTTTATATTAAGTTTTGCAACAACAGACCAGACAAGCGGCTTTGTCACTCAAAATTCGTTAAAAAGGTCATCTTTTGTATGAAAATTTCCTTTTTCATACTCTGTTTTGGCTTCTTTAAAGGCATCTTTCTGCTCATTGTTAGTCCTGAAAACTCCGGATTCTTCTTCAATGCTATGAATTAAATTCCTAATGCTTTCCAAAACCCGACTATCGTTAATTTCCAGAATCTCTTTGATCAGGTTTTCTTTCAATGTTGCCATTTGATTAATTTAGTGTTCTTACAGAGAGTATTAAAACTCAATTATCAAATTTAACATTTAGACTAACAATTCTGACAATAGAACATCATTATGAAACAAATTATTTGGGAGGCAATTCCAACACTACATACTGACCGGTGCCTTCACTTGTGTTATTGACTGAAAAAGATTGCCCCCTTTTAAGCACAAAAAAGCTCCCCGGCTTGAGGGTTTGAAGTTCTCTGTTCCCATTTTGACTAATTTCAGCCCTGGTCGTATTCAGGGAAACCAAAACCAGACTTTGCTTTTTATTTCTTGATTTAAACTCAATTCCTTTCAAAAGATTTAACCGGTATGCCCTTACCCAAGTCGTATCAATTTCCAACTTAAGATTTGGCAATTCCATTGGCTTTTGATTAAAGGCTGCCTTTTTCATCAGTAATTCAACATCCATGACATGAAAAGTATCTTTGTCGGCGTTCCATACCCGATGAACACGATTATTTGGAGGTGCCAAATTTTCGAATCGTATTTCCCCTGCCTGAGATTTGCCGGCCTTTTTTTCTTCGCCCTGTACCTGCGAACCGGTTATTGTGTTTGTAAGCCGGATAAAAAAGGAAGGTGTGGTATGCATGTGGTATAATGAGGTATCGCCCGGTGCTACGCGAACATTAAGGATTCGAATCTCCTTATTCTGAAAGACTGGCCGGTGTCGGGGTTCTTCATGAACAAGGATCTGAGCATGCAAAACATTTAAGTAACCTGTCAAAACAAGAATGAACAGCAAGGTTGGGAAACAGCATTTGAAACATGTCATTATTTAGGATTTTTATTAATGATTATTCTGGGCTTCAATAGTAATTCCTGATTGATTTTACTC
>JAURKO010000128.1 GCA_030831705.1 Daejeonella sp.
CCTTTCCTACGGAGTATTTCCGGCAAGAAATCGTAGTCTATTTCAGATTACCAATAGCCGGAAGATACCTCCTTCGGCAAGGTTTATTTTACCTGGAGCTGTTTTTCATCGGGACTGGCTTCCGCTAATAGAACCATAGCCCATATTAAATAAACCCGAGTGGCAGCTCTATCTTTTTTGCGATACATAATTTCATGATATCTGTTAAAATTCCCACAAAAAAATAGGGCAGAACACGGGGCTGGTACAAGCGAAGAGAAACAGACCATGCTTTCTAAAAGGAGAGAAAAACTTCATTTGAAACTTAACAAATTAAGATTTTGTATCGAACTCACGTTAATTTAGGAAAATGTAGGCGGAATATATTGACAAAAGAATTGTCTGAACCTTACAGTATTAGGTTCAAATGTGTGTGATTAGCTTTTTGAATCTGATTGTATGTGTTTAACAGGTAAACCTAAATCAAAATTTAAAACTCAAAAAGCTCATCAATTAAATCTGATAATATTAGAATTTCGCGGCTCATGGGGGAATAATTAGTTCGTAATAATGCTATTATACAACAATTTATACCAAAAACCAAATTGGTATAAAATCTTAATATTAAGTTTACTTAAATTCTACAATTACAATTTGAGTTTGATTCTTATTTGACGGCGGCCTTCACTAAGTATGGTAGAATTTCCTTTTGGAAGGAAATAAAATTTTTGCGAACGTCAGAATCGCTTACTGATGTGAAAGCAAATGAAAATACAATACTCTTACTAGCTTTAATTAAAAAGCGCAAGCGTTCTATATAATCATCAGCTTTAAAGAGTTTTGTTCTATTGAATGACTGGATTAAAAGATTTTCAAGGTCATCGGAAAGTGTTTTGAGAAATTCCTGCGAATTCGCCGACTCACGAATAAATTCCCAACCAATAAATTCATTGCAAACAGTATAGGATAATCGGCTGGTTTTCAAGATGATCATACTCAAGTATGCTTCTTCATCCAGTTCTTCAGAAGATTTATGAATAATTTCGTGAACACTTTGCTGAATATATTCCATCAGGATAGCCTGAAGAAGAAACTCCTTACTGTCAAAATATTTGTAAATGGTTGCTTTGGCGATCTTTGCGCGTTTGGCAATTTCATTCACACTGGTTTTGTGATAGCCATATTTTCGGAATAAATCCTGGGCTGCTTTTTTTATGCTTTCCTTAATTTTGTCTACTTCCATATCAATTCACTACCGAAATATCAAAATTACTAATTAATACTCTATATTCCTTGAGTGGCCTTTTGGCGGGTGCTTTAACTGCTGAGCCATCAAATAGTGAAAATTTTGCGCCACTGCAGGGATCTGTAGCTGTAAGGTTCGGGTCATCTGGTACCACTGCACACCTCGACTGGGGATTAACAGAACTACAGCGATCAAAGGCCACAAAAGCATTGTCTGCCCTGCGGTAGATTAGCAATCCAGCAACCCCTGTATTATTCATTTTTTCTACCACAAGTAAACCATTCTTGTTTTTCATATTAAACTCCTGAATGGTAATTCTGTAGTTTACAAAGGCCTCAGGAATCCTGTTTAAGCTGTCCTTGGTACAGGAAAGCAAAGAAATAAAAATGAATAATATGACTATTCCGGGTCTCATCAAATCATTTCTGATTGGAATTGCTTCAAAAAGCGGATATCATTTTCGGAGAACAATCTAAGGTCCTTAATCTGGTATTTCAAATTGGTAATCCTTTCGATTCCCATACCAAAGGCATAACCTGTAAATTTCTTACTGTCGATATTGCTGTTATCAAGAACATTCGGATCTACCATTCCGCAACCTAGTATTTCAACCCAGCCACTATGCTTACAGAACTGACAACCGTCCCCTTTACAAATCGAACATGAAATATCCATTTCTGCTGATGGTTCTGTAAACGGGAAATAACTCGGCCTAAACCTCACTTTTGTATCTTCCCCAAATAATTCCTGAACAAAATGAAATAAGGTTTGTTTCAAATCGGCAAAAGAAACATTCTCATCAATATACAGTCCTTCTACCTGATGAAAAAAACAATGTGCTCTTGCAGAAATGGCTTCATTACGATATACCCTGCCGGGCATGATAGCACGGAATGGTGGTTTTCCTGCTTCCATCATTCTTACCTGAACAGATGAAGTATGGGTGCGTAGTGCAATATCACCATTTTCGCCACCCTTTTTTATAAAGAACGTATCCTGCATATCCCTTGCAGGGTGTTCCTCAGGAAAATTAAGGGCAGAGAAATTATGCCAGTCATCTTCGATCTCAGGCCCCTCAGCTACATTGAATCCCAGCTTTTTGAAAATTTCGATAATTTCTTTTCTGACCAGTGATAAAGGATGGCGCCCCCCAAGTTCGTATCCTTCTCCTGGCAAGGTAAGGTCAAGTTCAGAATCTGCACTATTCTCAACTGTTTCTAAGCTTTCTTTTAGTGTCTGATATTTCGCTTCAGCCATTTGCTTAAACTCATTCAGAACCTTTCCCATGACCCGTTTCTCTTCCGAAGAAACAGTTTTAAACTCTTCAAATAGGTCTTTTATAATGCCTTTAGTGCCCAAAAAGCGAATTCTGAATGATTCAAGTTCATCATTGCTTTTTGGTTGAAATGAATTTATTTCTGTTGTGTATTGATTAATTTTTTCCTGCATGTTAAAAATATTTAAAGGGATCAACTCCCTTTTTTGCCTCCTTTTTATTTTATTACGCCAAGTTTTACTCCAACATTGATGAACGCAGCAATAGCCTTATCCAAATTTTCTTTTGTATGTGCCGCAGATAATTGAACTCTTATACGTGCTTTATCTTTCGGTACCACGGGAAAATAAAAGCCTATCACATAAATTCCTTCTTTTAACAATTCTGCCGCAAAATCCTGAGAAAGTTTGGCATCATACAACATAATAGGAACAATTGGATGGGTTCCTGTTTTAATATCAAAACCAGCTTCGGTCATTTTCTGACGGAAATATAAGGTATTAGCTTCAAGTTTATCCCTTAGTTCAGTGCTCTTTTCTAAAATATCCAGAACTGCAATGGATGCCCCAACAATTGAAGGTGCCAGTGTATTTGAAAATAAATAGGGTCTTGAACGTTGTCGGAGAAGATTAATTACCTCCTTCGGCCCCGAAGTAAATCCTCCGGATGCTCCACCCAATGCTTTACCAAGAGTTCCGGTGATAATATCTACCCGTCCTATTACATTATGATGCTCATGAGTCCCCCGACCAGTTTTACCCAAAAAGCCTGATGAATGACATTCATCAATCATTACCAGTGCATGATATTTATCTGCCAAATCACAGATTTTATCTAGTTGGGCAATTGTTCCATCCATAGAGAAGGACCCATCTGTTACAATAATCCGGTGACGCAAGTGTTGAGTTTCTCTTAATTTTTCCTCGAGGTCTGCCATGTCATCATGGTTGTAGCGGAAGCGTTGCGCCTTGCATAAACGAACCCCATCAATAATAGAAGCATGATTTAATGCATCAGAGATAATTGCATCCCGGTCATCAAATAAGGGCTCAAATATACCTCCGTTCGCATCAAATGCTGCTGCATATAAAATCGTGTCTTCTGTACCTAAAAATTTAGATATTTTTTCCTCAAGTATTTTATGGATGTCCTGTGTTCCACAAATGAAACGGACCGAAGCCATTCCGAAACCATGGGTATCAAGTGCATTTTTTGCTGCTTCAATTACCTTAGGATCAGATGCAAGTCCGAGGTAATTATTAGCACAAAAATTGATCACCTCCTGACCGCCCTGTATTTTAATATCTGCGCCCTGTGGGGTGATGATAATGCGTTCACGTTTGTAAAGCCCTGCTTTTTCAATTTCCTCAAGTTCTTTCTTTAATATCGGTTGGAGGGTATTGTACATAATTGATTAGTTTGGATGTGTAAAATTACAAATTCTGCGGACTTTCAGCTTCTTACCCTGTAAACTAGTCCGATTGAAGACTACAATCGTAATAAAATTGATAAACTGGTCTTATTTTTTACCATCATTCCGAGAAAATTTATATGTTATTGCGATATTTATAAAAAAATTTCCATGAGATTGACTTTGTTATTTCTGCTATTGATTCTGGTTTGTAATGGATCATATGCACAAAGTCTGATTCTCAAAGGTAAAATAGTTAATTCTAAGGGGCTACCGGTCCCTTTTGCAAGCGTTTACGAAAAAAATACCACAAGCGGAACTTCTGCAAATAGTGATGGTGAGTTTCAACTCAAATTAAAGCCGGGAAAGCGTTCAATTATATTTAAAGCAATTGGTTTCAGTCAGGAATCCAGAGAACTTGACATGAAATCTGATCAGTTTATATCTATTGTTTTGAATGAAACTGTTTACGAATTGAAAGATGTGATTGTCCGTGCATATTCAGAAGACCCTGCTTATGAGGTGATCAGAAATGCAATAAAAAAAAGAAGCGACTATTTAAATGAAACAGAAGAATATACCACAGATGTATACATTAAGGGAATACAAAAACTGCTTGGTGCCCCTAAAAAATTTTTAGGAGCGAATATCGATGATGTAGGTAAGCAATTAGGTTTGGACTCGAACCGTAAAGGAATCCTCTATCTTTCTGAATCTGAATCTAAATTGAGTTATGTAAAGCCAGGAAAGTATAGAGAAGTAATGATTTCTTCTAAAGTTTCCGGTAGTAACCGCGCTTTCAGTTTTAACCGCGCCTCTGACATGGTAATTAATTTTTATCAGAATATGTTGGAGATGGAGGGCTTAAGTGCACGTCCATTTGTCTCGCCAATTGCAGAGAATGCATTGTTTTATTACAAGTACAAACTGCTTGGTACCAGTATGGAGAATGGACAGTTGATTAATAAGATTGAGGTGATTCCAAAACGTGATGCTGATCCTGTATTTAGAGGAGTTATCTATATAATCGAGGACAGCTGGCGGATATATAGTACCAATCTCTACCTTACTAAGGAGGCAAATATTCAATTTGTAGATACCGTAAACATAAGCCAGGAGTTTATTCCGGTTAATAAAACCTGGATGCCTTCTTCGGTTAGGTTCGACTTTATAGGGGGCGTTTTTGGCTTTAAATTTGGCGGATATTATATTGCTCTCTACAATAATTATAACCTGAAACCTGACTTAAACCTTAAAGATTTCCGTGAGGTTTTAAACATCAGTGCTGAGGTAAACAAAAAAGATACAACATACTGGAAACAGAAAAGGCCGATTCCTCTGACAGATGAAGAACAAATTGATTATGTTAAAAAGGAGATTTTAGCAACAAAGCGTCAGTCTAAAGCTTATCTGGATTCACTCGATCAGGTAAACAACAAATTTAAGCCTTTGGGTTTTATTATAGGCGCTGGTTATAATCCGCGTAACAGATTTAAAAAGGAATATTACCAATTTGGATCCTTGGTCAATTCTCTTTTTTATAATACGGTAGAAGGTTTTGGGGTTAATTATAAGGCTTCATTTTCAAAACGGATCGATTCTCTGACCAATAAATTCCTGCGTTACACCGGGAAGGTTCGTTATGGGCAATCGAGTGAGAAGTTCTATGCGAGCTTTTCTGCTGCTATACCGCTTAAAAACAGCAGCTTTTTACTTAATGCTGGATCAGATGTTTTAGACCTGAATAATCAGGAGAGTATTAGTCAGCTTGCTAATACAGTCAACTCATTATTATATGAGCGCAACCTGCTTAAACTCTATGAATCAAGGTTTGTAAACCTTTCTTATTCCAAGCCATTTGGAAGTGTGAAAACTAGCGTTAGTACTGAATGGTCTAATCGTAAGTCACTTCAAAACACATCTGATTACACCATTCGAAACCTGACAAGAAGAGATTTTACCTCAAACAACCCACTTTTCCCCGGTTCAGACCTTCCTATGTTCCCTGAAAATCAAGCACTGAAATTTAAGTTTAGGGCAAGTTATGCTTTCAGCAATAGTTATGAAACCTACCCTTCAGGTAAATTCTACAGTGAATCAAAGTATCCATTGCTTGGTGTAAATTATGAGACTGGAATTAATGGTATTTTCGGGTCTGATGTAAACTACTCCCGTATTTCTGTTGACCTAACAAAATCAGATATAAAATTGGGACTATTAGGTAACTCTGCTTTCTGGCTTGGAGCAGGTAAGTTTTTAACTACCAATAGATTATATTATATTGATTATAAGCATTTTTTAGGTACACAAACTCTTGCTTACTCTCCTAATATAAATAGTTTTCTTTATCTCGATTATTATAATTTCAGTACGGCTAATCAGTATTGGGAAGCACATTTTGAGCATGATTTTTCAGGCTTTTTATTTAACAAACTGCCACTTCTGCGGAAGTTGAAACTTAATGAGATTGCAGGCTTTAATTATTTGGGTACACCAGCTAATAAATCTTACGCTGAGTTTTATCTTGGTATTAGCTTTTTAAACTTTAGAGCTTCTTATGGCTGGTCATATCTAAACGGAAAGAAGAACGATTCTGGTTTCAGAATAGCTACGGGACTTTAATTTCCATTATTTGATACGCTAATTGTTCTTGCAGAATCTGTTCTGTTGACCTATATTTGTGACATGCATTAAACGCTGTTTGCAACAGTATCAATGAATTATGATAAAATACCAGACACTTCTCTACTATTGTTATAGTCGGATAGAAGATGCTGAACAATTCGCATCAGACCATCTTCAATTTTGTAAATCACTTAATCTTGTTGGGAGGATTATCGTTGCCGATGAAGGGCTAAACGGAACTGTTTCGGGCGCAGCTGAATCCTGCAAAATGTATATGGATACACTCCATGCCGATCCGAGATTCTCAAAAATCGATTTTAAGATTGATAATGTAGAAGAACCTTCGTTCATCAAGATGCATTGTCGCTACAAATCAGAAATTGTTCATTCCGGACTTCGTGATCCTGGAATTATCAATCCCGAAAAGAAAACAGGAATCCATTTAGAGCCAGCTGATTTCGTGAAAATGAAGGATGATCAGGATGTGGTTATAGTTGATGTGAGGTCGAATTATGAACATTCAATCGGGCGCTTCAAAAATGCAGTTACCTTTGATATTGAGAATTTTCGAGATTTTCCTGCTATGATCAATGAGCTGGCTCAATATAAAGACAAGAAGATTGTAACGTATTGCACTGGTGGAATTAAATGCGAAAAGGCTTCTGCTTTATTGCTTCATGAAGGTTTTGAAAATGTCTATCAGTTGCATGGAGGTATCATCAAGTATGGAAAAGAAGCTGGAGGCGAAGACTTTGAAGGTAAATGTTATGTATTTGATAATCGGGTCGCAGTAGATGTGAATACAGTAAATCCGGTTGTAATTTCAACTTGTCGCAATTGTGGTGCAAATACCACTAAAATGATCAATTGTGCTAATCCAGAGTGTAATGAGCATTTTACCCAATGTGATGCATGCGGCGAAAAACTTGATGGGGCATGTTCTGCACTATGCCAGGAACATCCAAGAAAGCGTGAATATGATGGTACTGGATATTATGTTAAAATTCCCCAGCCCGTAAATAAGCAGAAGTTAAAACTTTCTCAGGTTTGAAAATTTATCTCTAATCTATTTTATGAAAAAAATATTTTCATTTGCAATTCTGACCTTGTTCATGCTTCAGCATGCTTTCGCACAGGATAAATTAATGTTTTCTAAAGAGATTTTTACCAGTGGATCGGATACGCTATTGTATAGGATGTTACTTCCCGAAAATTTTGATCCTCAGAAAAAATATCCGGTTCTGATATTTTTGCATGGGGCCGGCGAACGGGGAAATGACAATGAAGCACAACTCATGCATGGAAGCAAGCTTTTTTTAAGGTCTGATATCAGGAGAGATTTCCCTGCGATCGTTGTTTTCCCTCAATGTCCCAAAGGAGATTTCTGGGCAAATGTAAAGATCGGTGATGGGAAGTCGGGAGATCGATTCGGATTTCAGAAAGGCGGGGAGGCTGGTAAAGCCATGAAGCTTTTGCTTGGTCTGCAGGTATATTTAAAATCCGAGAAATACACAGATAATGCCCGCTTCTATGTGGGAGGTCTTTCAATGGGAGGTATGGGGACCTTTGAAATTTTAAGGCGTAAACCAAAAGCTTTTGCAGCCGCTTTCGCGATTTGCGGAGGTGATCATGTTGAGAACGTGAAAAAGTATAAGAATGTTCCTTTGTGGATATTTCACGGAGGAAAGGATACAACAGTGCCTCTTGCAAAATCAGAAGTAGTGGTTAATGAACTTAAGAGGTTAAATCAACAACCTAAGTTTACAATTTATCCTGAAGCAGGACATAATAGTTGGGATCCTGCATTTGCAGAGCCTGACTTTATATCCTGGATATTCTCTCATAAGAGGTAACTATTCAGTCTCCCGTACTCTTTTTAGTTATCCCCGGTTTAAATCTTGGTTTATAGCTTGGTTTAGGATGCGAATTTGAGTCTGGAGCTGATTCTTCCTGAATTTCAGACTGTTTTTCTCCAATTTTTGCCTTGAATCTCGGTTTATATATTGGTACTACTTTCTGCTCCGATTCCGCATTTTTATCAATTTCGGCAGCTAAATTCTGCTCGGATACATTAACAGCTGCTTTGAATCTGGGTATGTATTTGGGAGTAGTCTTGGCTTCTGTTTCTTGAGTGATCAGGTCTTTATGCTGTATTTTTGCAGCATTAAATCTTGATTGATATTTTGGGTTATCCTCATTTTCAGGCTCTTTTGATAGTTTTTCCTGAACAATAACAGGTGTTTCTACTATTTTAATCTCTTCTTTTAAATGATATGTTCTTCTTAGCTTATTGAACCAGAACTTCTTGCTATGGTCAAAACTTTTTTCACCCATTTGCAGAAAATGACTTTCAAATTCAGAAAAAAATGGTTGATCCTTTGACTGAAGTTGTACAGGATCAATCTTTTTCTTGATTAAAAATTCTTCAAAAGTCATGGTTTTATGATAAGGAATTTATTCTGCCATATTATGATAAACCGCCTGAACATCATCATCATCTTCCAGCTTATCAATTAATTTAAAAACATCTGCAGCCTGTTCTTCAGTTACTTCAGTGGTTGATTCGGCAATACGTTCCAGTTTAGCACTGATTACGGCAATACTTCTTTCCTCAAGTGCTTTTTGCATTTTCCCGAAATCTTCAAACGACGTATGAATTACACCAACATCTTTTCCAGATTCATCAACTTCTACATACAGATCTTCAAGTCCGGAATCAATCAGTTCAAATTCCAGTTCATCTAATTCCATTTCTCCCGGTTCAAATCTAAAAACCGATTTACGTGTGAAAATAAAATCAAGCGAGCCTGTTTTTCCCAAAGTACCATTGGTTTTATTAAAATAGCTGCGAACATTGGCTACCGTTCTGTTGGTATTGTCGGTTGCAGTTTCAATCAATACTGCTACGCCATGTGGGGCATAACCCTCGTATACTATCTCTTCATAATTACTTTCATCCTTGTTACTTGCTCTTTTTATGGCGGCTTCAACTGTATGCTTTGGCATATTCACAGCCTTTGCATTTTGCATAGCGGTTCTAAGACGCGAATTTGCATCGGGATTTGACCCTCCGTCTTTTACTGCCATAACAATCTCCTTACCCAGACGGGTAAATTGTACAGCCATTTTTGCCCAACGTTTGAATTTTCTCTCTTTACGGAACTCGAATGCTCTTCCCATTTTTATGTATTGTTTGAGTATTGTGTTAATTACTTTAATCAATTTTGCCGCTAAAATACATGTCCTTGTAAAATTTCAACTCTCTTCACAGAATTATTTATTTTATCGCTTCAGAACATTTAAAATCGCGAATATTTTCCAGTTATTTCCTCAAATTAAGTATCATAGATTCTGTCATTTTCGAAAGGTTAAATCCAGGTTTCCATCCCCAATCATTGCTCGCAACGGTATCATTGATCGATTTTGGCCAGCTATCAGCAATTGCCTGCCTTTGATCAAAGTCCATATATTCTAACTTAAAATCCGGAATATGATTTTTAATTTCTTTTCCAAGTACTTCCGGTGTGAAACTCATCCCAGTAAGATTATAAGAAGACCGGATACTTATTTTTTCAGCGGGTGCATCCATTAGTTCAATCGTTCCACGAATTGCATCATCCATATACATCATGGGCAATTCAGTCTCAGCCGAAAGGAAACTTTTATAACTATTCTTTTTGAGAGCATCATGGAAAATATGTATTGCATAATCGGTAGTTCCACCTCCGGGTGCTGCTTTCCAGCTGATCAGGCCAGGATACCTGATGCTCCTGATATCCAGTCCGTAGCGATGAAAGTAGTATTCACACCAGCGTTCACCTGCAAGCTTGCTGATTCCATAAACTGTAATTGGGTCCATTATACACAATTGCGGGGTTTGAATTTTGGGTGAGTTCGGACCGAAAACTGCGATAGAACTTGGCCAGTAAATTCGTGCTGTTTTGTATTCGAGGGCAAGATCAAGAACATTCAATAAGCCGTTCATATTCAAATCCCAGGCTAATTTGGGATTTTGTTCGCCTGTTGCAGATAAAAGCGCGGCAAGCAGGTACACTTGTGTGGGCTTATATTTTTGAAACAATTGCTTCAATATATCTTTTTCAAGTACGTTAACAAACTCAAAAGGACCTGCATTTTTAATATCGTAATCTGGCCTTCTGATATCACATGCTATGACGTTCCCATCTCCATAGCTTTTCCTCAATTCTGTGACTAATTCTGTACCTATCTGTCCATTGGAGCCAATGACAACAATTCTTTCTGACATCATAATTGGTTTTCATCAAAGTTAGAAATTCTGTATTGCTTTAGATATTAAAAATCGGAATCCTTAACATTAAAGCTTTACAGCGAGTACAAATGACTTTGTAAATTTGCTAATCTGTCCATCTTTATCAAATATATCCGCCTGAAGAAGGTATATACCTCCAGGTACCAACTGATTATGTTCATTAAAACCATCCCATATAAATGACCCCTCAAGGTTTAGTATATAATTTTTCAAGAGCCTTTTTATTAGCATGCCATGTACATTGTATACAGAGACATTGGCAATTTTTCCTGGTTCAGGAAATTGATAGTTAATCTCCAATAAATCTTCGAAGCCATCGTTATCAGGAGAAAAGGTTTTTGAGGCAAAAGTTAAATTTTCCTGAAAAAAAGGATTTTCCGAATGTTGGGAATTCTTATATCCCGGAGTTGCAAAACCCGAAGCTGAAGTAGCAGATCGCAGATTTCCCGGGTCGTCATTAGGCCTGTTCAGTTTGCTGCGCTCCAAACTTATACCCTCCTTTGTTTTAAGAAGCTGAAAATGCATTTTTTCAGAATAGCTTAAACGATCAATTATTTGACCATTACTAATCAATACTACTGTTCCTGCATCGTCATTGAATGACGGAAAGGGATTAATTTTAAGAATAGAGGCAGCATTCTTTAGTGTATATTCCTTCTTAATGTTATCAGGATCCGGAGAAAGTGCTAGGTAATTCCCTGGGTCAATAAGTAGTTGTTTTTTACTCAGTTGTTGGGTTGAATTAATGCTGTCTTTGGTAATTCTTGCTATGTAAAGGTCTTTTAGATCAAGTACATGTTCACTGTTATTTAAGATTTCAACAAAATCTGAGCCCTCAGGTCTGGGATTAAAAAGGATTTCGGTTATGAGAATATCATTTTTGCCAATATCCCGGCTAATATTAAATTCCATGGTATTGAATTCAGCAGGGATTGTCCCGTTTTTGCAATCGCTGATAGTGTTTGTTGTCAGTCGGTAGGTTTGACCCTTACTAAAGGGCTCCTTGAGTGTTAATAGTATCTGATTAAAGTCAGGTTCTATTATTTGAGATTTGATAGGATTGCCAACACCATTATTAATGAAGTAATTGCTGTTTGAGCTTGCTTTAACACTATCTACAGTTTTGTTAAAAGTCACTAAAATTTTCAGGCTGTCTAACACTTCTATTTCAATTAATTTTAATACATCAGACTTAAAATTAGTTTGGTACCATGAGTTCATCCGGCCGGGAGTTCCTCCCGAGGTATCTGTGCTGGCCTTCCAGTTCTGAGAACCGATGCAAATAGATTCCGGATCAATAAGTTCAAGCGTGTAACCACCTTTACGCTTTTCAGAATCTTGGTACCAATTGGATGAATACCTGACTTTGTGTATCTCCTTGCCTTTATTATTTCTCAGAATCAGAATATCGTTTTCATTATTCAGATCGGGCCATAATGGTATTCCAATAACTTTTCCATAGGAGCTATAAAGTGAGGTGTCTTTTTGAGCGCATAAAATCAAGTAGGAACCTGCAGCAATTTCTCCATTGGTTAAGGAATAACTCCGGCTTTGATCGCCAAAATTTAATCCAGAAAGTTTAATCGCGCTTGAAGTCGGATTGTACAGTTCTACAAATTCTGAATCAGGTAAACCAATAGAGGGTGCTGGATCGGCAAAGATTTCATTTATTATCAATGGGTATTGATTTTCGGATATTGATGGAATATTAAAATTGATTTGTTTATTCATGTCAGAACTTAACTTCCCTGAACAAGAATAGAGAGAATCTGCAATGAGTAAATACGCTGTTCCTTCCTTGAATTTCTGACTAAAGCTTAATGTGATTCCGAGAAAGTTAGCATTTACTTCTATAGTTTTTGCTCCCCCAATTTCTTTTGGGATCTTGAAATTTGAAGCTTTTAAGTAGTTTGTATCCGGAACCTGGTCGAACGCAATATTTAATGTGCTATCTGAAAGGACAATAATAGATGCTATTCTGGCTTCTAGATTCATTTTATCCGGCTTATCTATACTGTTTTTCCTTCCGGGCGTACCACCAGTTTTGTCTGTTGAAGCGACCCAATTATAGAAATCGCGGCAAATAATCTGAGTCAAATTAATTTTTTCAAGTGACCACCCTCCGGATTTTTTTATGTTATCCTTATACCATTTGTCTGAATAAGAAATTGAATCAACAGTCCGGTTTTTGAAACTCTTGAGAACCAAACGGTCGGTAGTGTTACCCAACGTTGGCCATGGCGAAAGGCCCATTGTTTTACCAAAGGGTTTATACTGGCTGGTATCTGCGGCCGGACAAAGAATCAGGTATTCGCCCGCCCCTATGAAGTTTTTTTTCAGAGTACTTTTGGTTTGAGTATCAGTCAGCGTCCAGCCTTCAAGATTAACCGAGTCCTTGCCGGGATTATAAATCTCAATAAATTCAACAAGTGGCAATCCAACTTCGGGTGAAGGGTCTGCAAAGATTTCTGTGATATAGATTGATGCTGTATCTGGTTTTTGTACAGGCGGAGGGCTTGGTACGGGTATAGAAAATTTCAATTGAGAGAATTTATTGTCAATACGATTTCCGCTACAATCTCTTAATCCTGCAATAGTTAAGTTGTAGCTAGTACCTGCTAAAAATAGTTTAGTGAAAGTAATGATGAGTTGTTTATGCTCTAGATCGGGAATAATAGTCCTGATATTGCCTGCATCAGGAGTCAATCTGAAATTTTCTTTGAGGATTGTGGATTTATCGATATGCTTGTTGAGATAAACAATTAGTGTAGTGTCTGTTATCTTATTCAGGCTATCTGCTTTGAGCGGTAAAAGGTCGGAATCTAGAATATGAACTGAATTTCTTTTTCCCGGTGTACCTCCAGTCGAATCTGTTGAGGCAGTCCAGTTGAATAGACCTCCACAAACCGATTTGGGGTCGATTCGTTCCAGGCTCCAACCACCCTGTTTTTTTTCAGTATTAGGGTACCAAAGATCTGAGTAGCTAACCGAGTCAATCAGAATACTTTGTGTATTTGCTAGTTTAATTACATCGTTGCTATTGTTTAAACTTGGCCAGGGTGAGATACCAATAACCCTACCATATTTTTGAAATTCAGAGGTGTCAGGTTTTGCACAAAGTATTACGTTAGAACCGGGAGAAATGCTGTAATCTCCAATGATTGCTGTACTTGTAAGGTCGGAAATTTTCCAGTTTTTAATGGAAATTGTTTTATCTGAAGTATTTAAAAGTTCTACAAATTCGGCCATTGGAAGATTCACCTGCGGCGATGGATCTGGAAAGATTTCATTCATTACAATATCCCTAAAAATGCCGTAATACGGTTTTATGTAGTTAAATGAGTGAGTATTATTTAGTTTGATTTTATTACCAGACCTATCCATCACATTGATTGCAGTCAAGGTATAACTCCCTGTATTTAGTGATTCTGAGAGTCGAATCTTATATTTCTGGGGATTTGTTTCGGTATTTATAATTAAAATATTGCCTTTAAAATTCTGTATTGAATAATTTTTCTTGTCTTTAACGCTCAAGCTATCCATGGCCTCACTAAATTGAAGTTCTAGTGTTGTGGAATCAAGAACGGTAATCGTGCTCAATAAAGGAGCTATGGTATCTGTATTGAGTGTCCCTATCTTGAAATCATCAAAGAAATGTTTCTGGAAAAATGAGGCAGTTGATTGTTGTATGAATATTCCGAATGAGGAAGTATTAACATGGCTACTATCCAGAAAACTACCTTCATTCACTAGTTGCGAATTTGTGCCAATCACTTCCCTTTCGAGTGTAAAAAGGCCTAGATTATCCCTGCTTACACGGACCTTGATGGTGTTATTAGTTGAACCTACAGAGGCATTTATACCATCAATAATACGAGTACTACTGCCAGCCGATCCAGATCTCTTGTAAAGACTGATTTCATCCTCTGTATTCCCAATCCTGACAAAGTATCCGTTGATCAGGGTACTTTGGAGATCAGATTTATCAGACACTAAATAAACATCTACATAATTTGAACCGGATGTGCTAAACTGTAAATTGATCCAGAACTCCCAATAGCAGTTTTTAGCAAGGTTATTTGCTGTACTCAAATAGAAGTTTCCTGAAATTTTGGTTGATTCAGATCTCAAGCGGTTATTTACAATCTTGAAATCTCCCCCCGTATTGCTCCCATTCCATTGAGGGTTTGAACTGAAATTTCCATCAGAGAAATCGTCAGTAATCTGGGTGTATCCTGCCAGGCAGTAAAAACTCAGAAGGATAATCAATGCACTCTTCATTGTTATTTATTTGAAACATGCTTAAGTTAAAACCTGTAAACTTTACTAAAAAACTAGAATGAGTATTCGGTATGCAGGGAAAGAGTAAGTGGCAAAAAACTGAGAAAAGGTAGAATTATTATAAAATTTGAAATGAAAATTAAAGCCTGAAGGGTTAAATCCGGTGAAAACCCAAACAATTTCCCATATTTGCGTAAGTAAAATTTGTATAAAATATAAAAAATAAAAAATGAAAGTCGCAGTTGTAGGCGCTACCGGCCTAGTTGGTTCGGTTATGTTAAAGGTTTTAGCAGAGCGCAATTTCCCGGTTAGTGAATTGATTCCAGTAGCATCTGAAAAGAGTGCAGGTAAACAGATCGAATTCAAAGGAAAGAAGTACACTGTTGTCACTATGGATCAAGCAATCGCCATGAAGCCTGATGTTGCTTTGTTTTCTGCGGGAGGTGGTACATCACTTGAAAGTGCTCCGCGTTTTGCCGAAGTTGGAACAACGGTCATTGATAATTCATCTGCATGGCGGATGGATCCCTCGAAAAAACTCATTGTACCTGAGGTAAACGCAAATCAATTGAGTGCTCAGGATAAAATTATTGCGAATCCTAATTGTTCAACCATACAAATGGTTGTGGTTTTAAAACCTTTGCATGACAAATATAAAATCAAGCGAGTTGTAGTTTCAACGTATCAGTCGGTAACTGGAACAGGGGTAAAAGCTGTGGATCAAATGATGAATGAGCGTAAAGGAATTAATGGCCCGATGGCTTATGCATACCCAATTGATTTGAATGTAATACCACAGATTGATGTTTTCCAGGCTAATGGATATACTAAAGAGGAAATGAAGATGATCCTGGAAACTAAAAAAATAATGAGTGATGATTCTATACGAGTTACTGCAACCACAGTTCGTATACCTGTTATGGGAGGACATTCAGAATCAGTAAATATTGAATTCGAAAATGAATTTGACTTGGATGAGGTTCGTTCAATTCTTGAAAATGAGATAGGAATTATTGTTGTTGATGACCCTGCAAACCTTAAATACCCAATGCCAATGGATGCTCATGAAAAGGATGAAGTTTTTGTGGGTAGAATTAGAAGAGATGAATCACAGGATAAAACCTTGAATTTATGGATAGTTGCAGATAATCTCAGGAAAGGTGCTGCAACCAATGCAGTACAAATTGCAGAATACCTGATGGAGAAGAATTTAATTTAATCTAAGTTCGATTTAAGCAGGTTTATAAAACACGGTTATAGATGGTCAAGCAATGCTTTGGGGCTATCATGATTTGATTTTGGAAATCAATAGTTGTGTTTTATAGGTTGTTTCAGTCCTTTGCTACGGAGTATTTCCGGCAAGAAATTGTAGTCTATTTCCCCTTTGGTCGGTATTTTCCTCATACCAAGAACCATTTATCAAATGGTCGGTGAAAACAAAGATGAAACTAGTATCCTAGTTAGATTTGAAATGAAAATAGCTTAAATAATGATTTTGGGTGCGCGCGTTCCAGAATACTTTATAAGCACACGCGACACGCATGCGCCCAATGTCATTAAGTTAAGAGTCCGCATAGACTCTTTGGATTAAAATTGCAGTTTGTGAAATTTGGGAGGTTCCCACTTTCGTGGGAATGACAAATCAGGAAGGAGGAGGGGGGATTCCAGCCTCCGCTGGAATCGAAATTCGGAAACTTACCATAAATGATGTAGCCCTTTTACTCATTTTTTGTCTTTAGACCTTAGCCATCGCCAGGGAAAAA
>JAURKO010000129.1 GCA_030831705.1 Daejeonella sp.
GGGGAAATTCAAATTTGTTGTTGCGGAAGGGGAATCTGTTAAAGGTCCGATTCCGGCAACCGGAAATACGAATACTCGCGGCTATTTTAAGGAGAATGTAAGGGTTTTTATTCGCCGTTGGACTATGGAAGGACCTACACATCATTTTGCTCTTGGCGTTGGTCATCATGCCGAAACCATAAAGAAAATTGCTAATTATCTGAATATTGAATGTGTAATTATTGATTAAGCGATACGTGTATATGGGATGCGTAATTCTATCAAGGTTTTTTTAAAGGCGAGAGTCCAAAGACTCTTGGTCATTTAATAATCCGCAGACACGCTTCGCTTAAGTCTACGGTTAGTTTCGCTATGGTCCAGTATGCATTAGCTGATTCTGTTGTAAAAAAAACAGATTCCAGCGAAGGCTGGAATCTCCCTTAGCTTACTCATGATTTGTCATTCCCGCGAAAGCGGGAACCTCCATAATCATTTGACGACAGATTACTATCGGATCCCACGAAAGTGGGAACCTCCCCAATCATTTTACATTGACTTTTTAAACATACTAGCCTTGCGCAGCTAAGATTTTTATAAACTCAATAAATCAAAACTACGGGTGTATTTGAGTGTCACGCTCTGCGTATCCATCAGGTCAAGCAAATCTTTATCTTTTACGATATTGAATACCACAAATAAACCATTATTTGCATTTTGAAGCCAGCCAAACCGTGCATTTACAGAAGTAATTCTCGATCTGTTGTTATATTGAACCAGGCTCTGAACAAACATACGGGGGGTAAATGAATAAGCCAGACGATTCCCAAGTATAATTGCTTTCAATTCTCCGTTTGGCAGGTTTAATATATTGTAGTTAACAATGGCCGATGAATTCAATTTATCTCCAACTCTGGCTTTTACAGTTGCTGTTGACGCTATCCTGTCTCCTCCAAAATATCCTCCTATGATTGTGCGCGCGTTCAAGGAGACTGCTTTGTTTTGATTTGTAATCATAACCACTTGCAGTTCATTATGCTTATAGGTTCCCCTGGGCACTGAAACCCCTGATAACTTAAAATCCTGTACCACTCCTTCGGTTGTGTAATTAACTCCAGAATGTATTTCCAGACCGCTTTTCCAAACCCAATGATTATCAATATGAAGGTAGCTCGTAACTAAATTTCCTTTAAAATCTGAATATTGTCTGAAGGAGATATGAGGCCTGAGTTCCATCAGATTAAATAAATTATCCGGTCTCCATCTATGCTGTATAAAAAATTCCGGTTTCCTGAAAGCACTTCTTTGAAGAAAACCTACTTCCGGGTTGAAACCTTCACCTAATTCAGTGTACGCTGCTCGGAGTTCCCATCTTTCCCAATTATAACTGAACTGAAGTTTATAGGAATGATCAGAATCGGTAATTCCGGGAGTTGCACTTTTAGCAAGAAATCCGGATATCTGTGCCTTTTGGCCAAGACCCCATCTCCCATCAACCGCCATCACGTGATTGTAATCATCATTGCCATCTCCCATTCCTGTTCTGTTTATAAATGCCCCACCGATGGATGATCTGCTTTTTGGAAAATCGTGGTTTACTCTGGCCATATTATAGCTGTTCTTGTCAATGCCCAGGCTTTGAACATCGTCTGTGAACATGCTTAATAATCCCACGTTGGTTTGCCCAATTTTGCCTGAAACTCGTCCTCCTCCCGTAATCGGTATAATATTTCCATTTTCACTAATTCCAATCTTCCGACTAAAAAATAAATCTACTTCACCCGGACTTCCAACTGTAAACTGACCTGCATTTTCAAGGAAAAAGGGTCTCTTTTCAGGAAAAAATAAGTTGAACCGATCCAGATTCACTTGCTCATCATCTACCTCAACCTGTGCAAAATCAGTGTTATAGGTTAAATCTAATGTCAGACTTGGCGTTACACTATATTTCAAATCCATTCCGGCCTCAACATTGGTATTAGTTTTATTAGGCACTAATGACCTGTTGTTAACTGCTTGAGTAAGCACGTATGGAAATACTTTGAAATTACCTGGATTTTTAAGATTTAATCCTTCCAGCTTACCTGCCAAAGACAATCTTTTCAGATCAAAACCTATTGGAATAGTTGCCCAGTAAGCGGTTTCAGTATTTTTGCTGATGTTTCTTTCAAAATTTATCCCCCATATCAGGTCTTCCCCAGCAGTAAATCTCAGGGAACGTAATGGAATGGCAAACTCTGCGCTCCATCCGTAATCTCCGATTTCAGTCTTTACATCCCAGTCTGCATCCCAGTTTAAGTTTATACCGCCAATGACACCTCCCTGCTGGCGGTTAGTATTTAAACTCCCTTTGCCTTCATTGTCAATTTGAGCATCGTATTCCATGCCATCTGAATTGGTTCCGAATAAAAAGCCATTTTGAGTATCATTATAAGTATCGAGGATAAATAGAAAACTATCATCATCCGTCAGATCAGCATCTCTTCTTGAGTCGGAAACTACTATTGTTTTCGGATCTGTATGGTAACAGATAGCTGATATGTAAAACATTTTATCAGTATAGGCAATCCTAATGACTGTCTTTTCGGTTGCAGGAGCACCGACATTAGGCTTGATTTGTGTTAAATCACCAATGGGTGCTATGCTTTCCCAAAATGAATCTCCTATTATTTTCCCATCGACAACTGGGTCTGTGGTAGATAATTTAGCTTGAACAACAGGTCGGTTCGCGACTGATGGTTGGGTTCGATTCTCCTGAGCTTCAGCGTAAAGTGATAAAATCAACAGGATTGATGTTATCCAAATAGATTTATGCTGAATGGTCATGTCTGATATAGAATTTTGTTTTATGATGGTGCAATTTAGTTTTATATTCAATTAATCCAAA
>JAURKO010000130.1 GCA_030831705.1 Daejeonella sp.
ACAACTGCCCCAACTTTTTTTGCAGCCAAGGCAATTCGCTTAATATCAATAATCTTCAAGGTCGGATTGGTAGGAGTTTCCAAATAAACCAGATCACATCCTTTCGCAATCTCAGATTCCAGTTCTTCATGATTCCATGTTTCACATAGTTTAACCTCCACATGATAAGCCGGAAAAAAGTCAAGAAAAAGCTTGCTTGTACCTCCATAGGTATCTTTTACAGAAACGACCCTTTTCCCAGGTTTTAAAAATGTAAATAGGGTATTACTAATTGCAGCCATCCCGGTAGCGAATGATGTAGCCGCTTCAGCTCCTTCCAGCACTCTGATCTTTTCTTCCAAAGAGGCAACAGTTGGATTTGTATTGCGGCTGTAAATAAAACCATCTGCTTTTCCAGTAGAAACATCGTACCATTCGTCAAGATCTTTGTAAGCAAAAGCGACACTATTCACAATTGGTGTTGTCACAGCTCCACCGAAATAAGGATTGTCTTCCCCTGCCCAAACTGCATTAGTTGCCTTACTGAATTTTCTATTTCCCATAATTTAAAATTGTTAAAAACATCATCCGAATTGCTAAATCCCAAATCAGATGATTTATAAATTAAACCGTCAGAATAATTTTGACTATAAATTACCTGTTTGGCTTGAGTAGAACATCATGAAAAGTGAGATCTGAATCGGGGTCAATAATCTTTAGCTTTACCTGATCAACAGTTCCATCAGCATTTAATGCAAAGGTAACGTATGAATCTGCCTTTAGACTCTTATTTTTTAGAGTAGCAATAAAACTATTGTACTGAAAATAACTAAGATTCCCATTTAGATGTGGCAATTGCTGAAATTCCATTAGTAATCCATCTCCTGAAGCAATCAACAATACATCTCCATATACCTCATCATGGTATTTACCTGCAAGTTTTGAAATTGAAACATCATACTTTCCTGCTGGGTCTGGCTTAATCAAATTTTTATTCTGTGATTCCCTTAGTCTTGCCTTGGCTAAAACCTGTTCGTCTTCATAAGCCTTTAACCAATCAAACTTTTGATTATTCTCATAAAAGTCAAGCAAATGATAAATAATCGACCAATATGCAGCAGTAGATTCCTGATTAGTCAAAACAGTAATTCCAAGCTTTAGATCAGGCACCATGGCAAGCTGTGAAACAAAGCCGCCGAGTTTACCTCCGTGACCTATAACTTTATATTTCTGGTAATTATATACTCTAAAACCCAATGCATATCCAAAAAAGTCAATTTTGGCAGGTTTAAGTCCTTCTGAAACTTTGGATATAGGTATTGGTCTGATAACATTCCATAGTTGTAAGGCACTTGAAGGTCTAAACAGTTCACCATGGGAAGGGGTTCTGCCCGAATCCAACTGAGTTATCATCCAATTTGCCATATCATTTGCATTAGAAAGGATACCTCCTGCTGCGTTACTTGCATCACCGATATTCTGCTCCAAATATTCATTCACCAAACCAAGCTTACCGTTTATAAGGTCATGTGCAGCTGATATATTTGACCTGCTCCCAAATTCTGAATATCTGGATAAACTACCCGGCATGCCAACTTTATCAAAAATTCTTTGTCTAATAAAATCTTCCCATTTCATACCGCTAAGTACCTCAATCACCTCGCCTGCGGCTAGATATAGTATATTATCATAGGCATAGGTACTCCTGAAATCATGAACCAATGGAAGTTTCTGAAGCTTTCCCAAAATCTCCCTTCTGGTGAACGTTGATGGCGGGAACAACATCAGGTCTCCAGAATAAGATAACAGTCCGCTATGATGTACCAACAGATCCTTGACGGTAAGGTTAGTGCTAACATAAGTATCCTTCATCTTGAACCAGGGTAAATGATCAATTACCCGATCATCCCATTTTAACTTACCCTCTTCAACCAGTATAGCTAATGCAGTTGAAGTAAACGCCTTTGAATTTGAGGCAATAGAAAACAGTGTGTTTGCATCTACTTTATCATTACCGCCAAGTTTTTTAATTCCATACCCTTTTGCAAGAACTACCTTGCCATCTTTTACTATCGAAATACTGACACCGGGTACATCAAAAGTTTTTAATACCTTTTCAACATATTGATCAAATTGAGGAGGCAAAGCCTGCTGAGCATGAGCATACATTGAAAAGGATAAACATGTGAAAAGCATTAATAATTTGGAAGTTCCTTTGCTTGCCATATCAGGATTTATTAGCTGTTTAAAATATCCAATGAAGATTGGGATAATTTTCTAAATCTCAAGGAATAATATGTCTAACAGAACAACATTCTCCGAAAATTTAGCTAGACCAATGGAGTAATATCATCTGAATAAGCTGAGAATTGAAGTATGTTTTTTTAGCTTATTAGTTTATCTTAGTACAACTATTATCAATAAATTTCCAATTAGAATTAATCTATGAAACAAATCTCCCTAATCTGTCTGCTAATCGCAGGATTAAACAGCCTTAACGCTCAAGAAAAAAATAATTGGACACCTGAGCAAACAATTAAACATAAAACCATAAACACGGTAAGGGTATCTCCCGATGGGAAACAAACCGTATACGTTGTGAGGGAGCTAAAACTCATTCAAGGGAAAAACGAATTTATTAATCATTTACATTTATCAGTTACCGATAAAACAAGTACTGTTCGGCTTACACAGGGTGAAAAAAATAATTTAAATCCCAAATGGAGTCCGGATGGAAAGCAAATCGCATTTATCAGCAATCGAAATGGAAAAAATAACCTTTACCTTTTAACTATTGGTGGTGGTGAAGCTGAACAATTAACCGACTCAAAAACCGGAATCACTGATTTTAAATGGAGTTCCAAGGGAAATCAAATTGCTGTTATCAGCACTGATGCCGAAACTGAAGAAGAGGGTAAAAACAAGAAATCAGGTGATGACTGGTATTTTATGAATGAAAAATTCAAGCAGGGCCGCCTTTATTTGCTTGAGTTAACTAAAAGAAATAAGGAAGGATTTCCACAGCTTACACCTTTGAGTAAAGAACAAAGACATATCAATTCATTCAGCTGGAGTCCAGATGATCAATGGATTGCTTATGCTCATGCTGTCTCTTCAGGTGTTGAAGACAATGTTTTCTG
>JAURKO010000131.1 GCA_030831705.1 Daejeonella sp.
AACAGCCACTAAATTAGCTACTGCTAGAAACATCAACGGCGTAGCATTTGATGGCAGTGCAGATATTACCATTGCCGCAGCAGCATCTGTAGAACAATTAACAGGCACTACGTTAAAATCAACAGTGACTGGTTCTAGTTTAACAAGCGTAGGTACTTTGGGTAATTTAACAGTGACCAATCCGATAGCCGGAAGTGTAACAGGCAATGCAGCAACAGCCACTAAATTAGCTACTGCTAGAAACATCAACGGCGTAGCATTTGATGGAAGTGCAGATATAACCATTGCCGCAGCATCAGATGCAGGAACATTAACAGGTAACACGTTAAAATCAACAGTGACTGGTTCTAGTTTAACGAGCGTAGGCACTTTAGGTAATTTAACAGTGACCAATCCGATAGCCGGAAGTGTGACAGGTAATGCTGCAACAGCCACTAAATTAGCAGCTACAAAAAACATCAACGGAGTAGCATTTGATGGAAGTGCTGATATTACTGTACCAGCTACTGCAGGAACATTAACTGGAATTGTAGCTATTGCAAATGGTGGAACTAATTCTACAGATGTAGCCACAGCAGGGGGGGTTGGATATGGAACAGGTACTTCCCATGCCTACACAGCAGCAGGCACCACTGGGCAAGTATTAAGTTCAAATGGAGCAGGAGTACCAACCTGGATTACACCAGCTAGTGGTGGTATTCCCTATACCGGTGCAACTGGAGCTGTTAATTTAGGTGCTTATGATTTAACGGTTCACGGTTTAACTGTAGGAAGGGGGACTGGATCCATTGTAACAAACACTGTAGTTGGAAGGAATGCGTTAAAGTCAAATTCTACAGGCTCAGAAAACACAGTATTGGGAGATAATGCTTTATTTAATAATACAACAGGTGTAGATAATGTTGCCATCGGCCCATCGGCCCTACTGAACAATATCACAGGAGGAGCAAATATTTCAATAGGTATAAATTCCATGCAGCGAAATACAACTGCAAATCACAATACAGCAGTAGGATACCATGCTTTATATCAAAATGAGACAGGGACTAGGAATTCTGCATTTGGTTCTCGAGCGATGTTTAACAACACAGGTTCAGATAACAATACATTTGGTGAACAATCCTTGTATTCGAATTCTGGAGCAGGAAATAATGCGTTTGGAAATGGTGCGCTTTACGGAAATACTTCAGGATCGGAGAATAATGCCATAGGCTATGGTTCTTTAGGCGCAAATACAACTGGTAGTGGAAACACTGCAATAGGATCAAGAAGTTTGAATGTCAATACGACGGGAAGTAATAATACTGTTATAGGAAATAATGCCAATGTTAGTGCAAATAACCTAAGCAATGCCACAGCTATTGGTAATGGAGCGATTGTGTCTGCTAGTAATACCATCCAATTGGGAAATACGAGTGTCACCAGTGTTAAAACAAGTGGTTCAATTACAGCTGATGGGAAAGTTATCGTGGGTGCCTCAACTGCTGCTAGCGCCTCTGCAGTATTAGAAACAAACTCTACTAGCCAAGGCTTTTTACCTCCAAGAATGTCCTTTGCTCAGCGAAATGCAATCGCTTCTCCCGCACTTGGATTAATTGTTTATTGTACTAACTGCGGACCCTCTGGACAACCACAATTTTATGATGGATCAGCTTGGGTAAACATGATTGGGGGTGCGGCAGCAGGAGAATTCAATCCAACTATTGGGGCTTCATTTAGAGGAGGAATAATTGCCTATATTTTTCAGCCAGGAGACCCAGGTTATGATCCCAATGTACCACATGGATTGATTGCTGCAACTGCGGATATTTCAATTAATAGCCAAAGAGCGGAAGTTACATGGGGATGTCTCAATGCCCCTGCTCAACAAAACGATATTCCTATACTTTCTGGGGCATTGGGTACAGCTATTGGTACCGGAATGCAAAATACTTTAGATATTCTTGCTGAATGTTCTGAACAAAATATTGCTGCCAAGCTTTCTGCAGATTTTACAAGTGCTGGATATTCGGATTGGTTTCTGCCTAGTAGTGTCGAGTTAGAAAAATTGCAAATGAATAGGGCAATAATCGGTGGATTTGATGATAATCTTTGGTATTGGAGCTCTACTCAGATTAGTAGTTTTGCACATGCGCATTGGTTTGGTCCAGGGGCCGCAGGTGCAATCGACAAGTCGGACCTTCGCGCTGTTAGACCAATTCGGTATTTCTGAAATATGCGGTACACCTAGTACTTCATCTGTTAAGATAAAGGAATTATATTATAATAAGAAATACAATGCGCTTTGCCCACCTGCTTACACAAGGTAGGCTGTGGCGGGAAGGCTCGGTTTATTTCCACCCTATTTCTACTCTATTTCTATAGTATTTCCCTAAGCCCCTTTTTCCACTACTTTTGCGGCATGAATTACTTCTCCGTTGAGAACCTTAGCAAAGCCTTTGGGGAGTGCAAACTTTTTCTAACATCTCTTTCGGCATCGCCCAAGGCCAAAAAATAGCCCTTTTGGGTATCAAAGAGGCAGAGAAGTCGACCTTGATGAAGATTATCATGGGACAAGAAATCCCCGATACAGGTCAAGTGGCCCTCAACCAGTTGGTCAAAATCACTTTCGTGCATCAAAATCCGGTTTTCGAAAGCAACCTGAGCATCTACCCAACCATCTTCGACCAGAGTAATTCGGAAATTCTACAATTTATCGAAGCCTGACACAAGGCAATGCTCGATGCCGAACGAGGCACAGACAACTCGGATCAGATGTCCAAGCTCTTTGAAAAAATGGATGCCCTCCAAGCAATACAAGAGTTTCATTATATCTATTAAATCTGATGCAAAAAACTAGAGCAGAACACGGGACTGCCGGAACCGAAGAGGCACAAACCCTGCTTTCTAAAACAAGAGAAAATCAGTTATATAAACTTAGCCTGTAAAGAGTTGATATCTACTCTAGTTATTTTATAAAAGGTCAATAATTAGTTTCAAAATTTTCTATAAGCTTATCCAAATTAAGGGCATTTTCATGAATTTGAATATGTTTTTGAACTAGAATCTTGTTTGGTTTCAGGTATTTTTATCACTATATTAGAAACAAAATACTTTTTTATGAATATTAAGAAAATACTGATCGCAAACAGAGGGGAGATTGCAATCAGGATTAGCCGTGCCTGCAACGAATTAAATATACAAACAGCGGCTATTTATACTTATGAAGATCGTTACTCTCTGCATCGGTATAAGGCAGATGAAGCCTATCAAATCGGCGAAGATAACGACCCTTTAAAGCCATACCTTAATATTCAAGCCATCATTGATATGGCTAAATACTGCAAGGCCGATGCCATTCACCCTGGATATGGTTTCTTATCAGAAAACCCTGAATTTGCACGTCAATGCGCTGAAAATGGAATTATTTTTATCGGACCACGCCCTGATGTGATGATTGCTTTAGGCGATAAAATAACCGCAAAAACAGTTGCAAAAGCTGCTCAAATCCCCATTATAGAAAGCAACGAACCTGATCTGATTAATCTGGATATTGCACTTTCTGAGGCGAAGCGTATCGGGTTTCCGATGATTTTGAAAGCAGCTTCGGGTGGTGGGGGACGGGGAATGCGGGTTGTTAGAACTGAAAACGAACTTGTAAAGGCATTTCCTGAAGCAAGGAGTGAAGCTAAAAATGCCTTTGGTGATGATACAGTTTTCTTGGAGAAGTTCATTGAACGGCCGCGCCATATTGAGGTTCAGATTGTTGCTGATAGCCATCAGAATGTTATGCATTTGTATGAGCGGGATTGTTCAGTTCAAAGGCGTTTTCAGAAGGTTGTTGAAGTGGCACCTTCTATGAATCTAAAAGATGAAACCCGAGATAAACTCTATCATTATGCCGTTAGCATTGCAAAAGCAGTTAATTATAATAATGTCGGAACAGTTGAATTCCTTGTCGATTCTGATGAGAACATCTATTTCATTGAAGTTAATCCAAGAATTCAGGTAGAACATACGGTCACTGAGATGATTACCGGAATAGATTTAATCAAAACTCAGATTTACATTGCCGATGGGTATCAGCTATCCGATCCCGAGATTGGTCTTCCGGCTCAGGATCAGGTGATGAAGAATGGATTTGCAATGCAATGCCGTATTACCACCGAAGATCCTTCAAACGGATTTAAGCCTGATTATGGAACATTGATAACCTACAGAAATGCAACCGGCTTTGGAGTTAGGCTGGATGAGGGAAGTACCTATCCGGGTATGAAGATCAGTCCCTTTTTTGATTCCATGCTGGTTAAGGTCAGTACGCAGGGTGCAAGCCTCGTTGATGCAGCACGGAAGATGAACCGGGCATTACGTGAGTTCAGAATCCGGGGTGTTAAGAACAATATTCAGTTTCTGGAGAACCTGATCAATCATCCTGTTTTTATTGAAGGGAAAGCTACTGTTAATTTCATACAGGAGTATCCGGAATTGTTTGCCATTACCACCAGACTTGACCGAGGGACACGTGTTTTATCTTTTTTGGGAGATATTTCATTGAACGGCAATCCGGATGTAAAAAACTTTGATCCAATGATCAGACTTGAAAAGCCGGTAATCCCAGAGTTTAATCATATGGCACCATATCCAAAGGGTACCAAGGATATGCTCATAGAGCTAGGTGCCGAAGGATTCTGTTCCTGGTTAAAGAACGAAAAGAAGATCTATTATACTGATACTACCTTCCGTGATGGTCACCAGTCTTTACTGGCTACACGTATGCGTACCTATGATATGCTGAAAGTTGCCGAAGCTTATGCCAAAGATCATCCTCAAACGTTTAGTATGGAAGCCTGGGGAGGTGCAACTTTTGATGTTTGTCTGAGGTTCTTACACGAAGATCCCTGGATCAGATTACAGAAGTTGAGAGCTGCAATGCCTAACATTCTGATTCAGATGTTAATCAGGGGTTGTAATGCTGTTGGATATTCGGCTTATCCTGATAACCTGGTTGAATCATTTGTCAAGAAAAGCTGGGAAAATGGCGTAGATGTATTCCGGATTTTCGATTCTTTGAACTGGATGGAAAATATTACTCCCTGTATTGATATGGTTCGCAAAACCGGCGGGATTGCCGAAGGTACATTATGCTATACCGGGGATATTCTGGATCCGAAACGCACCAAGTATAATCTTGATTATTATTTGCGACTGGCTAAAGATCTTGAAAATGCGGGATCGCATATTCTAGGTGTAAAGGATATGTCGGGTTTACTCAAGCCATATGCAGCTAAAATTTTAATTGAGGCATTAAAGGATACGGTAAAGATTCCAATTCATTTGCATACGCATGATACTTCCTCTTTACAGTCGGCTACCTATATGCAGGCTATAGATGCTGGGGTAGATGTAGTTGACTGTGCTTTGGGTGCATTATCTGGTATGACCTCACAGCCTAATTTAAATTCTATTGTTGAGATGATGCGGTTCCATGAGCGGGAAAATCCCTATAATATTAAATCTTTAAATCAGTTCAGCAATTACTGGGAGTGTGTTCGCGATTATTATCATCCTTATGAATCTGGTATGAAGTCAAGTTCTGCTGAGGTTTATCAACATGAAATACCGGGTGGGCAATATTCGAATCTTAAACCGCAGGCTGTTGCTTTGGGTTTGGGAGATAAATTTGAAGAGATCAAAGAACGTTATGCGGATGTAAATGAGATGTTTGGTGATATTGTTAAGGTTACACCAAGTTCAAAGGTAGTTGGTGACCTAGCTCAGTACATGGTTGCAAACAATATCTCTAAGGAAGATATCTTTACCAAAGGCGATCAGATATCATTCCCAGAATCGGTTGTTTCTTATTTTATGGGAGAACTCGGGCAACCCGAAGGCGGATTTCCCATAGAGCTGCAGCGAATTGTTCTTAAGGGCAGAATACCACTCATTGGCCGTGCAGGCAAATATATTCCTGAATTGGATTTGGAGCAGGATTTCAAGGATTTTAAGAAGAAATTCGGCGAAGATCTTCCTTACACTACCTACCTGTCTTATAAGTTCTATCCTAAGGTAACGGAAGATTACCTGCTTATGTATAGGAAATACGGCGATGTGGATGTGGTTCCTACCAGGTATTTCCTTTATGGGATGAAGCCAGGTGAGGAAACTACGGTACAAATTGCTCCGGGTAAAACGCTGCTCGTCAGACTCCAGTCTATCGGACCGGCAGATGAAAAAGGAATGCGGACAGCATTCTTCAAATTAAACGGACAAACTAGGAATATTGAAGTTCAGGATAGATCGATAAGGGTAATAAGCCAGGAGAATAAAAAGGCAGAAAAGGAAAATGAATGTCATGTTGCCTCACCTTTGCAGGGCATGCTTTCTAAAATCTTTGTTAAAAAGGGTGATCAAGTCAAAAAAAATCAGCCTTTGTTTATGGTCGAGGCTATGAAAATGGAAACTAATATTGCAGCAAATCATGATGGAATTGTTGGAGATATTATATTATCCCCCGGCACATTAGTAAATACGGATGATTTGGTGATGGAGATTCAAGGAGTGTAGATGTGAGACATGAGATATGAGACCCGATAGCTATCGGGTTGAATTTGACTATTAATTTGACAATTTAGCAGGACATCCCTGACAACTGACAACAGATATCAGACAACTCGCTACCCCATTTTCTTCCCAACAATCTGCTGCAAACTTTCAAAAACAAGTTTACCCATTGTATCACACGTTTTGAAAGCCGGATTTTTATGGTAGGAGGCAAGTTCTTTGCCGAGTTGTATCACTTTTTCTTCTGGAGCAATCTTGTCAATATTCATAACTTCAAAAAGGTCTTGCAAGCGGTAATATCCCGAGCGAAAACGATTGGCAATCAGACTTCTTTCTTCTTCCTGGTACTGCTTCATAGTCCGAATGTCCATATGCTGCATCCCAAGTTGAACCAAAGCCAGGTTTTCTTTAAAGTAATGAGGTAGATACATTTTTAGTCGGCCCTCATATGATTGCTGATCAAAGTCAATTGCTCTGAACCTGTACTGATTACCTTCAATATCCGGTGTGATATCAACCACAAAATTATAGGATCGCATATCTCCCAATAGCCTCACAAAACAGCGTTCATTGAATTTAACAAACTCCTTACAAATACGGATTTGATTAAATTTCGAAGTATTCAGACTTTTTTTGATAAACTCATCGCCGGGAAGACCAGGAATATGCTCTTCAATCAGCGTATTCCCATCCGTCATATAAATTATCCGGTTAGGAGATAAAATATGTTCCAGTTCCAGTCCGTAGACACGCGATGCGTCCCCAATTTTAATATAGAAATGATCATAATTATCATTCAGCCGATTGATAATACGCACTCTAAATGGTCTGGTATTGGCAAAGGTGCAATAATCGATACGCGCTACTGAAAGGTGTTCCATTACCGAGATATCACCATCAGTATTCAATAAGGCGTAGATATAAGTAAGATTCGGAAATAATTCTTTCATCTCACTTTCATCATAGTATACTGTATACCAAAGCGTATCGCGTCCTTCCTTGTCGCGCAGCGGTGTTTTAAGATTGAACCGAAGTAAATCAGTATACTGAACCGGGAGTTTTTCCTCTCGGTCATATTTGATCAGATAATCACGAAGCCCATCCCCAATAGGATAGAGATTTTTTTTCTTTGAGGGTACAATGCCTCTGGGCTCTTTTTGAACGTGCATAACTTATTAGTTGACAGTTGACAGTTGACAGTTGACAGGGAAAGATTACTAAATTGTCAAATTAATAGTTCATTGCCAAATCCCTGCCATCCCGACGCAGGAGGGACCACTCTTCATTCTCAATTCTCAATTCTCCACTCTCCACTCTCAATTAAATTACTTTATTTCAAACACCGCCCTCATCTGATAATTCAATTTAATCTTTTTAAAATCTATATCGGGCATAGCTGCTTTACTGGATTCCATGGCATCAGATGTCATTAACATGTTTGCACGGTACATAGGCTGAGGATAATATTCATTATTGATTTCCTGAATTTCTATGGGACCGCCTAAAGTTCCCCCAATAGAAGTGATCAGATAATCTGCCTTTGTTTTTGCTGCTTGAAGTGCTTTTATTTTCAGATCTTTTTTCAGGCTTTCAATTTTAGAAAAGTCGTAGCTCTCAATATTGCTGTACTCAATACCTTTTGGGTCAACTGCGCTCATAATTTCATTGAATTTGGTCAGATCTGTGACTTTGATTCGATATTGTTTACGCGCTAAAAAATCAGGCGTTTTTTTCTTTTCCCACCAACTGTTATAGCTTGAGATGTTGTTAATCGTAAAATTTTCCTGAGGTATACCTGCTTTTAAAACGGCAGATTGAAGCTGACGTTCAAGTTCTTCAATTTCAACCTTCTTTTTATTGTTGGAATCTCTGAAATATTCTTTCAAAGACAAACCGATGTAGATTATGTCCGGAGTTACTTCAGCTTCTGCTGAACCGTTCACTTCAATTTTTTTTCGGGTGTCTAAATTTTGGGAAAATGCACTTAAGCTGAATACACTTAAGAGGACAATTGCTATTAAATTTTTCATTTTAATTGTTTAGTTAAATCTAAACAAATAGGATTAAAAATTCGTGTAAATCCATAAGCTCAATTGACAGTTGACAGTCACTAGTGTCCGGGAAACTTTAAATTGTAAAATAAAAGATCAAATTCTTAGCTCATAATTATTCTCTCTACTTTTCCTGCAGCAGAAAAGTAGCAAAATGCCACCGCTGCACCTGATGCTATTAAAGTTAATGCTTTGGCTTGAACTGTGCCTACCGCACCAGCTGAGGCGGAAAAAAAGGTTATTGGAGATTTTGTGCTTTGGCCAAAGCTTATGAACAGTCCTGTTATTTTAGGTAGAATTTTGCAGATTTCAAGGCAGTGAAACTATGAAAAATGATTCTAAACTAAAAGGGGAGCTTGCTTTGTATCAGATTCTTAAAAACATACTTCTTACAATGTAAATGACTATTTTATCTGAAATTTTATTTTAACCGGACAACAGTGGTTGACAGTTGACAATTTCAGGGGGTAGGTTTCAGGTATAACAAGTTAAAAGCAATAAAAAAAGGCCTTTTCAGGCCTCAGGTTATTCTTCGATACTTTCGTTATGCGGAAAGACTTCTTCTTCTTTTTCTTCCTTGAAATATCTTTTCTGGTAGATGAGAATTAAAATTACACCTATTGAAATAGCGGAGTCAGCTAAATTGAAAACCGGACGGAAAAAAATAAATTCCTCTCCGGCCCAAAGTGGAAACCATTGTGGATAGATGCCCTGAATGATAGGCACATAAAACATATCGACTACCTTTCCATGAAAAAAGCTGGAATAACCGCCTTCCGGTGGGAAGAGCACAGATGGTTCATAATAAGAGCTTTCATTGAAAATTACTCCATAGAAGGTTGAATCAATGATGTTTCCCAATGCTCCGGCAAAAATGAGTGCCAGATTCATGATCAAACCGCGGTGGTACTTCTTATTAATCAGATGAACCAGTCCGTATCCGATACCACAAACAGCTACAATTCGAAACAAGGATAAGGCAAGTTTCCCTGGTTCACCCCCAAATTCAATACCGAATGCCATTCCATTGTTTTCGGTAAAATGTATCATTGCCCAGTTACCGAAAATTTTGTATTCCTGTCCCAAAGACATGTTTAGCTTGATCCAGAATTTCAAGGCCTGGTCAGCTATAAGAATAAGAATTATGGCAACAAATGGCTTGGTATAAGCTTTCATTTATGCCTGTTTCAATTTAGCTTCCATACTTAATGTAGCATGCGGTACTGCACGTAAACGTTCTTTAGGAATCAATTTGCCAGTTTCCCTGCAAATTCCATATGTTTTATTTTCGATACGAACTAGGGCGCTTTCCAGACTATCGATAAATTTTCTCTGACGCGCAGCCAACTGATTTATTGATTCTTTTTCAAGAGTTGCAGATCCGTCTTCAAGTGTTTTATAGGTTCCTGCAGTATCATCTGTACCGTTCATATTAGGATTGCTTAACGATTGCGTTAAGGCACCAAATTCTTCTTTAGAGCTCCTTAGTTTCTCTGTGATGAGCTCTTTAAATTCCTGTAATTCTGCGTCGGAATATCTCGTTTTTTCGTGCTTATCCATTTCTATACTTTGTTTATTTCTATTATTAAATTCTTATCATCTATGCTTACTGTCTCCCCCAAGTCAAGATCTTTGACAAGCTCTAATGAATCAGCCAGAATTTCCGCGCAAATATAGCTTAAATTATTTTTGAGGGCTTCAGAAATATAAGGATGCTCTTTTATCCTTACCCTGATTTTATCCGTCACCTCAAAACCAAGTTCTTTTCTAAGGTTCTGGATACGGTTAACCAATTCTCTTGAAATTCCTTCCTGTTTTAATTCCTCAGTTAGGGTAACATCCAAAGCAACGGTTAAGTTTCCTAGGTTTGCAACTTGCCATCCCGGAACATCTTCTGCAAGCACTTCCGCATCTGAAAGATCTACAATGTAGGTAGTACCGGGAATTGTTATACTACCTTCTTTTTCGAGGCGGCTGATTTCTTGTTGCGACATGCCGTTTAAGGCTTCAGCTACAAGTTTCATATCCTTACCAACTTTCGGACCTAAAGCTTTGAAATTTGGTTTTATTTTTTTGCTGATGATTCCTGAAGTATCGGTAATGTATTCTAAACTCTTCAGATTTGTTTCAGAAAGGATTAGTTCTTTTACCTTCTCAACCTTGGCTTTGAAGCTTTTATCTAATATCGGAATCATTGCTTTACTCAAAGGCTGCCGTACATTAATACTGACCTTTTTACGAAGTGAAAGAATTAATGAGGAAATATCCTGTGCCAATGCCATGCGTTCTTCAAGATCCTTATCTACCAAAGCCTCATTGTAAACCGGGAATTCTGTGAGATGAACAGAAATAACATTCTCTTTCCCCGTTGCTTTGTTCAGATCAATGAATAATCGATCGCTAAAGAATGGTGCAGCAGGCGACATTAACTTGGCAATGGTATTTAAACAGGTATAGAGTGTTTGATAAGCCGAGATCTTATCTTCGGTGTACTCGCCTTTCCAGAATCTGCGGCGGCATAATCGCACATACCAGTTGCTGAGGTGTTCATCTACAAAATTCTGAATAGCCCTTGTAGCACGTGTTGGTTCAAAATCTGCATAATAATTATCTACTTCAAGGCTTAGAGAATTCAATAAGGAAATAATCCAGCGATCAATTTCAGGACGATTCTGAATATCCTCTTCTTTATAGCTAAAGCCATCGATATTGGCGTATAAAGCAAAAAACGCGTAGGTATTGTGTAAGGTTCCGAAAAACTTGCGGCGGACTTCATCAATACCTTCAATATTAAATTTAAGATTATCCCATGGTGATGCATTGCTGATCATATACCAACGGGTAGGATCTGCACCATATTTTTCGATGGTTTCAAATGGATCAACAGCATTTCCCAGACGTTTAGACATCTTATTGCCGTTTTTGTCGAGTACAAGTCCGTTTGAAACTACATTTTTGAATGAAACGCTATCATTAAGCATAACTCCAATGGCATGAAGGGTGAAAAACCACCCTCGGGTCTGGTCAACTCCTTCTGCGATAAAATCGGCAGGATATATTGATCCTGGAGCTTGATCAGAACCTGCCTGTTTATTCCAGTATTCTAAAAAAGCTTCCGGACTCATATTTCCGCTTTTGCCTTCTGTTGTTGGAGGTAGCCCCCATTGTGCATAAGGCATAGATCCTGAATCAAACCAGACATCAATAAGGTCGGTTTCACGCGTCATTTTCTCGCCTGAATTAGAAACAAGTATAACATCATCCACATAAGGACGGTGCATATCATTGATCTCAAAGGCAGCATCCATAAAACCGGCTTCTACAGCCTTTTTAATCTCGGCCCTGAGTTCTAAAACAGAACCGATACACTTCTCTTCCGAGCCATCAGCTGTTCTCCAAATGGGTAGCGGAGTACCCCAGTACCTCGATCGGGAAAGATTCCAGTCAACCAGGTTTTCGAGCCAGTTTCCGAATCGGCCTGTCCCGGTTGATTCAGGTTTCCAGTTAATGGTTTTGTTTAGTTCAACCAGACGCTCTTTTACTGCCGTCGTTTTAATAAACCAGCTATCTAAAGGATAATATAAAACAGGCTTATCTGTACGCCAGCAATGCGGATAACTGTGTTCGTATTTCTTAACGTCAAAAGCTTTGTTCTCTTCTTTTAACTTGATCGCAATAAGCACATCAGTAGGCCTGAAATCAGGATCTTTGCGCTCTTCGTCACTATAATATTCTTCTTTAACAAATTTTCCTGCAAAATCAGTGACCTCTGAAACAAAACGACCCTGCCTGTCGACAAGCGGTTGTTCATTACCTTTTTCATCAGTTATCATAACGGATGGCACATTGTTCTCTCGAGCAGCTCTAAAGTCATCGGCACCAAATACTGATGCGGTATGCACGATGCCGGTACCATCTTCGGTGGTTACAAAGTCAGCTGGAATAACACGAAAAGCATTTTTCTCAAGATCAGCATTGCAAACGTAATTCATCAGTTGATGATAACGGAGTCCGACAAGTTCAGAACCCTTAAATTCAGATACCAGATTCCAGGGAATTAATTTATCGCCAGCATTATAATCATCAAATGATAAGTTTTTACTTTCCTCCTTAAAATACTTTGAAACTAAATCCTTTGCCAAAATCACACTAACCGGTTCAAAGGTATAGGGGTTGAAAGTCCTTATCTTAACATAGTTGATTGAACTGCCTACAGCCAGGGCACAATTCGATGGTAATGTCCATGGTGTTGTAGTCCATGCAAGAATAACAGTATCTTCTTCCGCATTTTCAAACAAAACCTTATTTAGAGGATGATCCTGATCTCTTTTAATATGGAACTGAGCAACAATAGACGTATCCTTCAGCATTTTGTAGGTGCCCGGTTGATTTAGTTCATGAGAACTTAATCCGGTTCCTGCAGCAGGGGAGTATGGCTGTACAGTATAGCCTTTGTAGAGAAGACCTTTTTCATGAAACTGCTTTAATATCCACCAAAGAGTTTCTATGTATTCATTTTCATAGGTGATGTAAGGATTTTTGAGGTCAACCCAATAGCCCATTTTCTCTGTCAGGTCGTTCCATACATCAGTATATTTCATCACCTCAGTACGACAGGCTGCATTGTAATCATCTACACTTATTGATTTGCCTATATCATCTTTGGTAATTCCCAACTTTTTCTCCACAGCCAGTTCGATGGGTAAACCGTGGGTGTCCCAGCCCCCTTTACGCTCCACACGATAACCTTTAAGTGTTTTGTATCGACATACAATATCCTTGATAGAACGTGCCATCACATGGTGGATTCCCGGCATCCCATTTGCAGATGGAGGACCTTCATAAAA
>JAURKO010000002.1 GCA_030831705.1 Daejeonella sp.
CTATCGGGTCTCCATTCTCAACTAATTCCGTCCCATCTTCAATACCAACTTCATAAACCAGCATTTCTGTTCCAGTATCGGATAAGTAAGTATCAGAAACCTTTTTGATAATAGCCGAAGCTGCTTCTGCTCTTACAAGATTTATCGTACAACCCCCAAAACCTCCACCCATCATCCTGGCACCAAGAACATCCGGATTGTCCTTGACCAGGTTAACCAGTAGATCAAGTTCTGTACAGCTAACTTCATACAGATCTTTTAATCCGGCATGGGTTTCAAACATCCGTTTGCCAAAGCTGATCAGATCATCTTTTTCTAGGTCTATGCACCCATTTAAAAGACGTTTGATTTCTGAAACAACATAAGTACATCTATTGTAAACAGTTTCATCAACTGCTTTTACACAAGTTTCGAGCATTTCCTGGCTGGCATCACGTAGGCTTTTTACTTCAGTATGGTATTTCTGTATCAGACTTACTCCTTTTTCGCATTGCTCTCGTCGCTCATTATAAGCTGAATCTGCCAGCGAATGTTTTACCCTCGTATCAAAGAGTAATATTTTGATATTTCTTGCATGAAATGGCACATAAACGTATTCCAAACTCCTGCAATCCAAACGGATAAGATGTTCTTTCTTGCCAAAAACGCTCGCAAACTGATCCATGATGCCACACTTTACCCCTACAAATTCATTTTCTGCAGCTTGTCCGATTCTCACCAAATCCATTTTTTCATAATCAAGTATGAAGAGTTCATTCAATGCAAATGCTGTCGCGCACTCCAAAGCTGCAGAAGATGAAAGTCCGGCACCAGGAGGGATATCCCCACCAAATACTAAGTTAAAACCATGACTTAGCTTATGTTTTTTTTGAATCTGTTTAACTACCCCAAGAATATAATCTGGCCATAATTTACCTGATGGAGATATGGCATCAATACTGGTATGAAAATCGTCATTGTAATCAAGAGAGTGCATGCAAATGGTATCGTCATCCCTTTTGTGTATGCCAAGCCAAATTGCTTTATTAATGGCAGCCGGCAATACAAAACCCATGTTATAGTCAAGGTGCTCACCAATCATATTAATCCTACCCGGTGAACGTGTGATTAGTGGATTCTGTCCAAATAATTCTTTGAATTTATTTCGGATATTTTTTGGGTAATCACTGATAATGTTATTCATTTTTATCATTCTTAATTAAAGACACGCTTAACCTCAATGTTTCACCCAATATTAAAAGAAATTATCGTTTAATAAGTACTAATTTTGTAGGATTAATGTTTTTTTACACATGAGATTTTTCAACTTCATTATATATTTTTCAATCGTCCTTGTTTGTCCCTTGATCGGTTTTGCCCAGCAAGCAACTTATACGATTAATGGTACGGTCTCTAACCAGGAGATTAAAAACCTGTATTTTACAGAAACTTCCTTTTTTAGTAATGTTAAGTCTAAGGTTCAAAAAGTAGATGTTCAGAATGGTAAGTTTAGTATTAAAGGCGACTTTTCTGAACCTGTCCCGGTATTCCTTTCTATTGATCAGGATTATAAGAAGGATCCGACTAAATCTAAACAGTTCATTCTTGATCATGGCAATATCTCTGTTTTGATTAATGACAATTTTAATCAATCGCTCGTAAACGGTTCACAAGCTCAGGATGATATGCAGCGATTAAGTTCAGGGCAAGCACCTTTTTATGAGAAGTTAAACCAGATTGGAAAAGATGCTGAAGCACAATCAAAGAACGGGCTTTCTCCAGATTCTATTGCCATGCTATTTCGGATTCCATTCAGAGATGCTAATTTGAAATTGGTAGAATATCAAAGGACTTTTGTGAAAGAAAATCCTGAGGCTTTTCCATCCCTGTTATTAATTCCAACTATTGCCGGTAGCAGTTTTAATTTCTTTGAAGCAGATAGTCTGCTTGGTAGCCTGAGTTTAGTAATTCAAAAAAGTTCGACAGCCAAGTTGATAAAAGATTACTTGGATTCTGAAAAGAAAACCTCAGTTGGTGCCATAGCCCCCGAATTTGCATTATCGGACACTTCCGGTAAAGCGATTCCATTATCCACCTTAAAAGGTAAATATGTTTTACTTGATTTTTGGGCTGCTTGGTGTGGGCCCTGCCGACAAGAAAACCCGAATGTGGTGAACGCATACAATCAGTTCAAGGACAAAGGCTTTACTGTTTTTGGAGTTTCACTCGACAGGGATAAAAAAAGCTGGCTTGCTGCAATTCGCAAAGATAATCTGAACTGGCAGCATGTTTCTGATTTAAAATACTGGGGAAGTGAAGCAGCTGCATTGTATCGGGTGAGTAGCATTCCCAGAAATTTCCTGCTTGATCCAAATGGAAAAATTATTGGGCGCGATCTTCGCGGACCTGACCTGTTAGACAAATTGAATCAGATATTTCCCAATAAGAATTAAAATTTATCTGAGATTAAATTGATCTACATGAGATCAGCGCCGATATCAGGCCGATAATATCTGCCATCAAAATAAATTCTGCCCGCATCGGCAGTCGCGTTCTGGACAGCATCAAATAGATTGTCTTGAAGTGATGTAATCGCGATTACCCTGCCACCAATTGATTTTATAATGCCGTTTTCAAGTTCTGTACCGGCATGAAATGCAATGGAGTTTCTCAGGTTTTCTATTCCTGAAAGCGTTTTACCTTTTAAGTATTCTCCGGGATATCCCCCAGAAACGATCATGATAGTCGCGGCATATTTTGGCGATATTTTCAGCTCTTTTTCAGAAAGATTTTCTTCAGCAACACCCTTGAAAAGCTCGATAAGATCGCTTTCAATTCTTGGAATTACGCTTTCCGTTTCCGGATCGCCCATGCGAACATTGTATTCGATTACAAATGGCTCCTTGCCATCGGCAGAACTTGCAGCCATCAGACCAATAAAGATGAACCCTTTATAGGGGATATTATCTTTTTTCAAACCCTCAATAGTTGGAATGATAACCCGGTCTTCTACTTTACGCATGAATTTTGCATCAGCAAAGGGTACAGGAGAAACAGAACCCATTCCGCCAGTATTTAAACCGGTATCACCTTCACCAATCCGTTTATAATCCTTCGCCTCAGGCAGAATTTTGTAAGATTTACCATCCGTTAGAACAAATACAGATAGTTCAATTCCTGTTAAAAACTCTTCAATGACTACTGTACTGCTAGCTTCCCCGAATTTTGCATCTGCCAGCATGGCCTTAAGTTCAGTTTTTGCATCATCCAGACTCTCGCATATCAAAACCCCTTTACCGGCAGCTAATCCATCTGCTTTTAAAACAATTGGAAGTTTCTGATTTTCAAGATATTTTAAGCCTTCATTCAGACTGTCTTTGGTGAATGATTTAAATGCTGCAGTCGGAATACCATGTTTAATCATGAACTGTTTCGAGAAATCCTTGCTGCCTTCAAGCTGAGCACCTTCTTTCTGAGGACCGATAACAGGAATATGTGATAAATCGCTTCGTTCGAGAAAATAATCATGAATTCCTTTTACTAAGGGCTCTTCAGGGCCAACAACAAGCATCTGAACATTGTTTTTCAAAACAAAAGCAGCTATACCTTCGAAATCCGTTAATTTCAGATTTATATTCTTACCATAGGCTAATGTTCCCGCGTTTCCGGGGGCAATATAAAGTTGTGATAAATGCGGGCTTTCAGCCATTTTTGAAGCGAAAGCACATTCGCGTCCACCCGAACCAAGTAAGAGGATATTCATGCTGTAAAGATAGGGCGAATTAGCAAATGAACAAATGTAAATGAACCAAACAAATCGAAAAATCATGCGAGATTCAGTAATTAAAATGCTAATTTAAACTGATGAAATTCCTCTGAGAGAAATAAATACCACTAAACCAGCAATCTTATTGAGGAATGATTGTGATAGCCTTTTTTCTTAACTACCATAATTGCACATAAATGAATAGAATCGTACGATTTGAACATCTAGGCCTAATTGCTATTCTTATATTAATTTACTCATGCATGAATGTTAAAAGTCCGGATGCAGGCAATCAGGACTCAATTCAGGAATTCTATACTCAGGAAGATTTTCAGTCTGTTCCAAAGATTGATGCTCATATGCATATTCAGAACTATGCAGATACGGTTTTCATAAATCAGGCTCAGGAAGATAATTTTCAATTCCTCAATTTGAATGTTTTCAAATCAGGCGGTAAGCCAATTGAAGAACAGCAGAAGTTTTCAGTGGAGATGGTGCAGACATTTCCAGGACGTAATGCCTGGGTTACTACTTTTTCACTCGATAACTTTAATAAGGAGGGATGGCAGGATGAGGCGATCACTTATATTAAAAAATCAGTTCAAAATGGTGCAGTGGGGGTAAAAGTATGGAAGAATATTGGCTTTTTTCTGAAGGATGAAAATGCTAAGCTGGTTATGATCGACCATCCCCGTTTTGATCCAATACTTGATTATCTGGCTAAGAACCATATCCCATTAATCGGACATCTCGGTGAACATAGAAACTCATGGTTGCCACTAGAAAAGATGACCGTAAATGGAAACCGGGATTACGCTCGTGCCCATCCCGAAGAACATATGTTTTTACATCCCGAACGTCCATCTTACGAAGATTATATTAATGCAAGAGACCGGATGCTTGAAAAACATCCTGATCTGGTATTTATTGGGGCACATTTGGGCAGTTTGGAATGGAGTGTTGATGAACTGGCAAAGAGGCTGGATAAATTCCCTAACATGAGTGTTGATATGGCCGAAAGGGTTTCGCATTTACAATATCAGGCATTAACCGAATGGCAAAAAGTGCATGATTTTTTTATAAAGTACCAGGACAGACTTGTTTATGGTACCGATTTGAGAAGTTCTGCTATGGATATAGTTAATAAAGGGATAAAAGATCCGGAGGGAATAAAAAAGCATGCACATGAGGTTTGGATGCGCCACTGGAAATTTTTTACCGATGATCAAATGATGCGTGTACCTAAGGTTGAAGCTGAATTTAAAGGACTAAAACTACCCCGGGAAGTTGTCGACAAAATATACCGAACAAATGCTGAAAAGTTATTTCCGGTGTTTGTGAAATAACAGGATAGTCCGGTAGCATCATAAAGTAGTAGAATTTAAGATCAATAATTATATGAATGACTAATATTTCTTTGTTTCATCTGTTCAAGCATTGAAATTCAACATTTAAAAAACAGCACACTATCATGAAAAATAATCGCAGAGATTTTTTAAAACTTACCGGCATGGCCGGGCTTACCGTAGCAGGTACAGGAGTATTGAATAGTATCGCTTCAGATTCTGAAATGCATGGCAAAGCAATCCCGGAACAGTCCGCTCGTGTACAGCATTTTAATATGTCAGGTTATGCCGCACCAAAGCTGGATGTTGTCAGGATTGGATTTATTGGTTTGGGCAATAGAGGACCGGCGCATCTGGGCCAGGTAAGTATTTTGGAAGGGGTCGATATAAAAGCTTTATGTGATCTGCGACAAGACAGATTAGCTTCAGCAAAAAAGAGAATCGAAAAGACCAATTTCAAACCCGACACCTATACCGGCAAAGAGGACTGGAAAAAGGTCTGTGAACGTAAAGACATCGACCTGATTTTTATTGCTACCCCCTGGGAATTGCATACTCCTATGGCTGTTTATGCAATGAATCAGGGTAAACATGTATGTATCGAGGTACCTGCCGCAAAAACAGTGGAAGAGTGCTGGCAATTGGTTGAAACGTCGGAGAGAACCAAAATGCATTGCATGATGATGGAGAATGCCTGTTATGGATTTTATGAGCTTTTGATGTTAAATCTTGCCAGAGAGGGCTTTTTTGGAGAGATTATACATGGTGAGGGTGCATATATTCATCATTTGCTTTATGGGCATTTTTCAAAAGATAAATATTATGATCAATGGCGTTTAAAGGAAAATATTGGTAGAAATGGTAATTTATATCCAACGCATGGACTGGGTCCGATTGCTCAGGTAATGAATATTAACCGGGGAGATAAATTCGAGTTTCTGGTTTCAGTTTCAGGGAATGATTTTATGATGAATGATTTGGCCAAAAAAATGGCAGCTAAGGATGATTTTTATAAGCAATATGTCGATAAGCCTTTCAGAGGCAGTATGAATACAACCACCATACGTACCAGTATGGGCCGCACCATTATGCTGCAACATGATGTTACTTCACCACGCCCTAAATCTGACGGATTGGTAATAAGTGGAACCAAGGCTACTGCAATTCAGTTCCCTGTCGAAAAAATTTCTGTCGCCCGTGAAGCCACTCCCGAAACCTGGCGAGGATCTGATGCTCAAACCTGGATTTCGGATGATGAATTCAAGGCCTTACAAAAGAAGTATGAGCCCAATATTGTTAAAAAGCTTGGTGAAATTGCGAAAAAGGTCGGAGCCCATGGTGGCGGTGATTTTTTAATGGATTGGCGTACAATTGATTGTCTCCGGAATGGTTTACCTCTGGATCAGGATGTGTATGATGCGGCATTATGGAGCGCGATCGGCCCATTAACCGAATGGTCAGTAGCAAATCAGATGACTGTAAAGATCCCTGATTTTACTGCCGGTTCCTGGAAAACGAACAAGCCAATGGATATTGCAATAGCGAATGGTGGAAATACCAAGGTGATTAGATAAATTAATATACCTTCCCCTTTAATTCCCCCTCAGGCGGGGGATACTGGATGCCTAAAATAGTGCTAAAAGAAAATATTTTCAAGTTTACACAAATTCCTTAGGCACGATGCTGTCCCCCTTTGGAGGGGGGCGTGTTTGCCCTTGTGTGTTGGCAGGGGGAGGATATCCGGTAATAAAACAAGTATTGGTTTCAAAATCAATTATTATGACTCCTAAGCCTTTTAAGTGGTCGGTAATAACAACAATCACAGGGAAGACCAACCACAGGTAAAAATTTCTAGCATATTTTTTCCTCTGGCCGGTGTTCTTACCATCCCAGCTACGATCATATCATTATTTAGCGACAACATCACCCACAGCGGAAAATCTTTATGAAGAATTGTGAAGCCCAATTTCTCATTAATAATCGTAATTTTGCCCCTTGAATTATGCCAAAGTGACTATGCAAACGTAATGGCGTAATTCTTGTATAAATTGAATTTCAATATTTCACATACAAATGTTAGGACTTTTAAGTAAACTTTTCGGTAGTAAATCCAATCGTGATATAAAACTGATTCAACCATTGGTTGAAAAAACAAAGGATGAATATTCCAAACTACATGCTCTCAGTAATGATGAATTAAGGCAAAGAACCATAGATTTCAAATCCCGTATTCAGGAGTTTCTGGAAGATATTGATAAGGAAATCGCGGTTGTGAAGACCAAGGCGGAATCAGAAGATTTGCCAATTAATGAAAAGACTGCGCTTTATGATCAGTTAGATAAGTTGCAAAAAGATCGTGATAAGGAACTTGAGAAAGTCCTTATGGAAATATTACCTGAGGCCTTTGCAGTGATGAAAGATACTGCACGACGCTTTACGGAGAATAAAACAATTGAAGTAATTGCTACACAGGCAGACCGTGAATTGGCAGCCCGCAAAAAGAATGTCATTATTCAGGGTGATAAGGCTATACACCATAATACCTGGCTTGCCGCCGGGACTGAAGTGACCTGGAACATGATTCATTATGATGTTCAGCTGATTGGCGGTATTGTACTTCATCAGGGTAAAATCGCCGAAATGGCCACGGGAGAGGGTAAAACCCTCGTTGGAACCTTGCCTGCTTACCTGAATGCATTATCCGGTCAAGGTGTCCATATCGTAACAGTGAATGATTACCTGGCACGACGTGACTCTGAATGGAACGGACCATTATTCGAATTTCACGGACTAACAGTTGATTGTATTGATAAGCATCAGCCAAATTCTGAAGAACGCCGCAAAGCTTATTTGGCGGATATTACTTTTGGTACCAATAACGAATTTGGCTTTGATTACCTGCGTGACAATATGACACTGAATCCAGAAAGTCTGGTTCAGCGTAAACTGCATTTTGCAATGGTCGATGAGGTTGACTCGGTATTGATCGATGATGCCAGAACTCCTTTAATTATTTCCGGACCTATTCCCCGGGGTGATGAGCATGAATTTTATGAATTGAAACCACGTATTGAACGTTTGGTATCAGCCCAGAAAAATTTCATAAACGGTGTTCTTAACGAAGCTAAAAAACTGATCAATGAAGGCAATGCTGGTCCGACAGAAGGCGGTTTAGCCCTTTTGAGAGCTCACCGTGGTTTACCAAAGAGTAAGGCATTGATCAAATTTCTGAGTGAGCCCGGTATGAAGCAGGTTCTGACGAAGGCAGAAAATTATCACATGGAAAATCAGAATAAGGAAATGCCAAAGGCAGATGCCGAGCTTTTCTTTGTGATCGATGAAAAAAATAATCAGGTTGAATTGACCGAAAAGGGTATTGAGCTGATTACCGCTGCTGGTGAAGACCAGAACTTCTTTGTGATGCCAGATGTGGGTACTGAGATTGCCGATCTTGAAAAATCTGCACTCTCAACCGAAGAAAAAATTGATAAGAAGGATGCGTTAATGCGCGATTTTTCAATAAAATCTGAACGAATACACTCTGTAAATCAATTACTCAAGGCTTATACCCTCTTTGAGATCGATGTGGAATATATCGTTGATGAAGGAAAGATCAAACTGGTTGATGAGCAAACAGGTCGTATTATGGACGGCCGTCGATATTCTGACGGATTACACCAGGCAATTGAAGCGAAAGAAAATGTTAAGGTTGAGGATGCGACCCAAACCTACGCAACCATCACTCTGCAGAACTTCTTCAGGATGTACCATAAGTTATGTGGTATGACCGGAACGGCAGTAACAGAGGCCGGTGAGCTTTGGCAGATCTATAAATTGGATGTTGTTGAAATTCCAACTAACGTGACTGCACAGCGCAAGGATCATGAAGATATGGTTTACCGTACCGTTCGTGAAAAATACAATGCTGTGGCCGATGAAATTACAAGATTGACTGAGGCGGGCAGGCCGGTACTTGTTGGTACAACTTCGGTAGAGATTTCGGAGTTACTAAGCAGGATGCTCAAGTTAAGAGGTATAAAGCATAATGTTCTGAACGCTAAACTTCACCAGAAGGAAGCGGATATCGTAGCTGAGGCCGGACAGGCTGGGACGGTTACTATTGCAACCAATATGGCTGGCCGCGGTACGGATATTAAGCTTGGCACTGGTGTAAGAGATGCCGGAGGTTTGGCTATCGTGGGAACCGAAAGGCATGAATCTCGCCGTGTCGACAGACAGTTGCGTGGTCGCGCAGGTCGTCAGGGTGATCCAGGTTCAAGTCAGTTTTTTGTATCTCTTGAAGATAATCTGATGCGTTTATTTGGTTCTGAGCGGATATCCAACATCATGGTCAGAATGGGAATTGAAGAAGGCGAAGTCATTCAACATTCAATGATCACCAAATCCATTGAGCGTGCCCAACGTAAGGTTGAGGAAAATAACTTCGGTGTTCGAAAACGCTTACTCGAATACGATGATGTGATGAACTCCCAACGTTCGGTAGTTTATGCAAAGCGTAAGAACGCGTTATTTGGTGAACGTCTGGATGTTGATCTGAACAATACTATTTTTGATGTGGTGGAGGATGTTGTTTCTGAGTACAAAGATCAGGGTAATTTTGAAGGGTTCCAGATGGAGGTAATCCGAATTTTCTCTGTGGATCCTGAGCTCACTGAAAAGCAATTTGCGGCAAGTAATGTCCAAACCCTTACAGATGAAGTTTTTGAAAAGATAAATGATTTCTACCACCGTAAACTTGAATCAATCGCAAGCCAAACGCTTCCTGTTTTGAAGGATGTTTTTAAAGAGCGCGGTGATCAGATTGAGAATATTGTAGTACCATTTTCTGATGGATTACGTTCAGTTCAGGTAGCAACAAACCTTAAAAAAGCAGTTGAAAGTAAGGGATATGAGGTGTTTAAGGCCTTTGAGAAGAGCGTTGTACTTGCTTTGATTGATGATGCTTGGAAAGAGCACCTTCGTGAGATGGATGAATTGAAGCAATCGGTACAGAATGCTGTTTATGAGCAGAAAGATCCTTTGATTGTGTACAAGATGGAAGCATTCAGCATGTTCAAACAGATGCTTGCAACCGTTAATAAAGATATTGTCAGCTTCCTTTTCAAGGGGAATATTCCTTCACAGGATCCTGGTCAGGTGCGTGAGGCCCGTCCTCAGCCACGTCAGGATTTGAGTAAATTAAAGGTTTCAAAACCTGAACTTAATCAGTCGTCGGGAGGAATTCCTGTTGATGATACCAGAGAATTGCAAAAAACTCAGCCGATTAGGGTGGAACAAAAGATAGGCAGGAATGATCCTTGTCCTTGTGGAAGCAACAAAAAGTATAAAAACTGTCATGGAATAGGAGCCGATTAAAGGAATGCATTGGAAAATACTCATCGGGTTTATTCTTTTAATGTGTTTCCAAGAGCTTTCGGCTCAGGAAAGGGGTAAAGTTACAGTTACGAAAGACCCGCTCATTGATAGTCTGATTGCACGTCGTTTAGAATTGAACAGGGCAGGTGTTTCTGGCAATAGTGTCACTTTATCTGGCTTCAGAGTGCAGATTTTTTCGGGGTTGGAACGGGCTTTGGTCTATTCGGAACAAGTGAAGTTTAAAACTAGATATCCTGGAATTAGTTCCTATATCAGTTATACGCAACCTAATTACAAATTAAGAGTCGGAGATTTTCGAACCCGGCTTGAGGCTGAAAAATTAATGAATGAACTTAAGAAGTATTATAGTTCTTTGTTCATATTTTCTGAAATGATAATCCTTAAGTAATGTTAAAAGATAAGATTAGCCTTCTTGCAAAAGAGATTTTCAGCGATGTAGTTAAGAATCGCAGGCATTTACACGCTCATCCTGAACTTTCTTTTCATGAATACCAGACTTCAGCTTTTGTGGCACAGAAGCTGGATGAACTTGGAATCAAGTACCAGAAGATGGCAAATACAGGTTTAGTTGCCATTATTCAGGGAGAAAAACCTTCTGAAGGAGTTGTTGCTTTGCGTGCAGATATGGATGCATTGCCTATTGTTGAGGCAAATGATGTTCCGTATAAATCAACAAACGCTGGTGTAATGCATGCCTGCGGCCATGATGCACATACCTCGTCACTTCTTGGAACTGCAAGGATTCTGACCGAACTAAAAAAAGAATTCGGCGGAACTGTGAAACTAATTTTCCAACCTGCAGAAGAAAAGTTGCCCGGTGGTGCTAATATGATGATTAAGGAGGGAGTTCTTGAAAATCCAAAACCTGATGCAGTAATTGGTCAGCATGTTATGCCTTTAATTGAGGCCGGACAAGTAGGTTTCCGTTCTGGTAAATACATGGCGTCCACCGACGAAATTTATGTTACCGTTTACGGAAAAGGTGGTCATGGTGCGCAACCACAGCAAAATATAGATCCTGTTCTGATTACTTCGCATATAATTATTGCGCTTCAGCAAATTATTAGCCGTGTAGCAGACCCTAAAACACCATCGGTGCTTTCATTCGGTAAGGTTATTGCCAATGGTGCTACCAATGTAATTCCGAATGAGGTTTATCTTGAAGGTACTTTCCGTACAATGGATGAAGACTGGAGAGCCAGAGCTCATGAGAAAATGAAGAAAATGGCCGAAGGTATAGCTGAAGCGATGGGTGGAAGCTGCGATTTTAATATTGTTCGTGGATATCCGTTTCTGATTAATGAAGAAAAGTTAACCGCTGATGTGCGAGCCTATGCTGAAGACTTTTTGGGTAAAGAAAATGTTTTAGATCTTGATATCTGGATGGCAGCAGAGGATTTTGCGTATTATTCACAAGTTTCTGATGCATGTTTCTACAGACTAGGTACAGGTAATAAGGAGCGTGGCATTACTTCATCTGTACATACTCCAACATTTGATGTGGACGAAGAATCACTCAAATTAAGTACCGGACTTATGGCATACATTGCCCTTAAGCAGTTGGGTAACTAATAACATTTACCTGTATGGGAAAATATATGCCTTTTTGAAATTTATATGAAGAAAATATATTTAATTCTGAGCCTTTTGAGTGTTTGCACTGTAGGTTTAGCTCAGAAAATCCCTCGTTTTAACCCTGATACTGTACTTACTGTTACGATCGATTCCGCAATTACAATTACCTCAACACGCCTTACTATCGAGACTTTCATTAATGAGGTCATTAATGATACCAGTTTTTATGCGGCTTTTCGAAATATGAAGAAATACAGTTTTACAGCTGAAAACCGCATTTTTACTTATAATAAAGAGAACTCGGTGGAAGGTAAAATCTATCGCAGAGTTTACCATAATAACACTGGACCATATAAAATGGAAGTCCTTGAGAAGAAGGATGATGGGAATGTTTATAAAAGAAACGGGAAATATTCTCTTTATACCGTAGAAATGTTCGACTACATTTTTATGAATGCCTATAATTCTGATTTCGTTCCTTCAGCACCAATTTCAGGGGCAAAAGGAGAAAGCAATGAATCCTACAAGGATAAGTTAAAAACCTTGATTTTTAGTCCAGGGAAACCGATTAAAGGCGTTCCCTTTGTTGGCAATAAAACTCAGATTTTTACATCAAATATGAGGCAGTATTACGATTATACATTTTACAGGGGAACTTACCTTGATTCAATACCGGTATATCGTTTTAAAGTGGCCCTAAAACCGGATTTGTCGGCATGGACCGCAGGTGGCATGATGATTAAGGAGCTGGTTACCATATTCGATATGCGTAATTTTCAGATTTTGGGGCGTTATGTTGATATGAAATATGGTAATCTGGCTTTTGATTTTGATGTTCAAATGAATATTGAACTGGGGTATTTTGGTGAAGACAAAATCTTACTACCAACCAAAATTAGTTATCAGGGCAATTGGGACATACCCTTCAAACGGGAAGAAAGGGCTAGTTTTCTTATACTTCATAAAGGGTATAAATAAGTTGTTGATCGCCTTTTTAAGGTACAATTTCCGATAAAATATCCAGCTATATTCTATCCAGCAAATTCTAGTGTTTTTGGTAAAATTAAGCTTCACTTTAGTATTGATTTTGATAACTCTACTAACGTAAAACCTGTAGCATTTTACTAATAATGACAGGACTGTTCATACGCTCCGGACCAAGTACAAAATCTCTTTCGGTACTCTGGAGCCGTATTATTTGATTTTTGAAACCAATGCCTGCGTTTTATAGCTTAGTTCAGCCCTTTCCTACGGGGTATTTCCGGCAAAAAATTGTACTTTATTTCCCCTTTGGTCGGTGTTCTCCGTGCCAAGAACCATTTATCAAATGATTGGTGATAACACCAACCACAGGGAAATATTACCCGCTCATGGCCGCAGGGCCTAGTCCTTTTCCTGCAGCCCGCCCGGATGAACCCGTTCGGACGGGCCCGCCCGGATGAACCCGTTCGGACGGGCAGAAAAGGACCAAAAAGC
>JAURKO010000132.1 GCA_030831705.1 Daejeonella sp.
GCAATTGGAGTTTCTGTTGTTGCCATTAATCTGCCATCACTATGGATATAGACAAAAACATGAAGATTGTCGCCAATTTCTGCGCCTTCGGGAGCATGAACATAGGGCAGCAGCACTTCTTTCTCCCCCTCAGTCAGAATGAGACCATTCTCAGTCTTTTTTATAAACCTTAGCTCATTGAATTTGCCGATCTCTACCATTTTTGGAGTTAAATATTTGTCAAAGATACTAAACTGTTATTATTGAATTGCGCAATAGAAAGCGCTGTAATCAACTGGATTCCTGAGTAGGCAATTTAAATCGTAATATTGCATATTTAGGGATTAAAAATATCTAATAATTATTATTGCAATTAGCATATTTTAAGGTTTAAAATTTCAGGATTTGGCAACAAAGGTATTTTTATTAACTCCACCCTTTACACAATTGAATACGCCATATCCCGCTACGGCTTATTTGAAGGGTTTCCTTAATACGAAAAATATTTCCTCATACCAGGCTGACCTTGGGATTGAAGTTATTTTGAAGTTATTTTCAAGTTCAGGATTGGTAGAGATATTCAATCAGATAATTAACAATAAATCTGTTTCAGAAAATTCAAAGAGGATAATTGCTCTCAAAACCCACTATATTAATACTATTGATGCGGTAATTTCATTCTTACAGGGACATAACCCTACACTTTCACACCTGATTTGTCAGGAAGATTTTCTGCCCCAAGCATCACGGTTTAATCAATTGGATGAACTCGACTGGGCATTCGGTACTATGGGTACCCAAGATAAAGCAAAACATTTGGCAACTTTATACCTTGAAGACATTTCTGATCTGATAGTTGAGTGCATAGATTCCCATTTTGGTTTCAGTAGATATGCAGAGCGCTTGGGACGATCTGCGTCTAGTTTTGATGAGTTATATGGAGCCTTACAGCTTGATCCTACTTATATTGACAGAATCCTCTTAGATATCCTAGATGAGAGATTAAAAGCCCTTAGCCCTGAACTGGTATCGCTCTCGGTTCCATTTCCCGGTAATCTTTATTCGGCTTTTCGTGTAGCGCAATGGATTAAAACTCACTATCCTAACATTAAGATCGCAATGGGTGGTGGCTTCCCGAATACTGAATTGCGTTCTGTTTCTGATGTAAGGGTATTCGAATTCTTCGATTTTATTTGTCTGGATGATGGAGAGGCGCCTGTGGAGCATCTTTGTGAATATTTGGACGGTAAACGTAGTCTGAATGATCTGAAACGGACTTTTGCAATGGTTGATTCACAGCTAAAGTATTGTAATGACAGTATTTCTCCGGATTACAAGCAGTTTGATGTGGGTACACCTGATTATAGTGACCTGCAGCTTGATAAATATATCTCTGTAATTGAGGTGGTCAATCCGATGCACCGAATGTGGAGCGACGGACGATGGAATAAATTGACTATGGCTCATGGCTGTTATTGGGGTAAATGTACATTTTGTGATATTTCACTCGATTACATTAAAGTTTATGAGCCTGTTGCTGCCGGTTTGCTTTGCGACAGAATGGAGGAAATGATTGAGCAAACTGGTGAAAGGGGATTTCACTTTGTGGATGAAGCCGCACCGCCGGCTTTGATGCGATCACTTGCTTTGGAGATTATCAGACGAAAATTGACTGTAACCTGGTGGACGAACATTCGCTTTGAGAAGAGTTTTACCAGAGATCTTTGTTTGCTGTTAAAAGCATCAGGTTGTATTGCAATTTCCGGCGGACTTGAAGTAGCTTCTGATCGTTTGCTTGAGCTTATTCAAAAAGGAGTGACTGTTGAGCAGGTAGCTCGGGTTTGTCATAATTTTACAGAAGCCGGGATTATGGTTCATGCTTATCTGATGTATGGTTTTCCTACTCAAACTGCTCAGGAGACCATCGATTCGTTAGAAATGGTCAGACAAATGTTTGAGGCCGGAGTTCTTCAATCAGCATTCTGGCATCAGTTTGCAATGACAGCTCATAGTCCGGTTGGTATGTATCCTGAAAAGTTTAAAGTTGAAAAAGCCTGCAGCACAAGTGGTAGTTTTGCAAATAATGACATTGTTCACTTGGATAAAACAGGAACTAATCATGAACTGTTTAGCTATGGTTTAAAGAAATCCCTGTTTAATTATATGCATGGAATTTGTTTTGATTATCCTTTGCAGGAATGGTTTGAACATAAAGTGCCAAAGACTCAGGTTCTTCCTAGTCATATTGAACAAGCCCTGATTAAGGATGATTCTTACATAATCAAGCCTGATGCAAAACTTGTATGGTTAGGAAACATTCCAGAGATGATTAGTCTCATAAAAAGTAAAAAAGGCAGGCAGTGGGAAGTAACAGAATTCAAATTCTATGATAAGAAAGGTGCTTTCAGTATACAGATATCAAAGCAGCAGGCCGAATGGCTTGTCCAATTTCTTCAAAAAATAAGTCCGGATAAAAAGCAATTAATCACATTTCGCGAAGCCAAAGACGACTTCGAGCGACTTATAGGAGAGGATTTCGAGCCCTTTTGGTATGGAAAGGCAATAAACACATTAAGACAAAACGACTTATTGGTATTATAATCTATTTATGCTTTTCGACATGCCCGCAGGGCATGTCGAAAAGCATATTAGTTTTTTTAATTAACTCCACCTTTCCGAGTTGGGCTGCGTTGCACAGGCCAGGACATTGGCTGACCAGTTCGCGAACTTACCGGAAGAATACTTTTTTCGCGGGATGCCGGAGTTGGGTCTTCACTCGCTTTGTAAGCCATAATTGCTGTCAGAATTGCATTTTTTTGAACATCATCAAAAACAATTTTATCATAGGTATCCCGGTTGGTATGCCAGGTGTAAGTGCCATAAGCCCAGCTTAATGAGCTCAGTGAAAATGCCGGAGCACCTGCCGCTACAAAAGACGCATAATCAGATCCACCACCACCAGGATTGCCCGGGAAGGTTGTTTTAATTTCTGATCTGATTTCATCTGGTACTGCCTGTAACCATTTACCCAAATAACTATATGCATGTAAAAAACCCTGTCCAGAGAGATCAACAACCCTGCCTGTTCCGTTGTCTTGATTGAATAAAGCCTGAATATTTCGAACAATATCCGGATGATCTTCAACGAATGCTCTTGAACCATTTAAGCCCTGTTCTTCACTACCCCAGTGTCCAACAAGTATAGTTCTCTTTGGATTAGGGTAAACTTTTTTAAGAATTCTCATCGCTTCAAGCATAGTTACAGTACCAGTAGCGTTATCTGTTGCTCCTGTCCCCCCATCCCAAGAATCGAAATGAGCAGAAAGTACAACATACTCATCAGGTTTTTCAACACCCTTTATTTCAGCTATGGTGTTGAATGTAGGAACCATCCCAAGTTGTTTTGAATCGGCACGTAAATCAATTCTAGGATTTACACCTGATTCAGTAAGACGATAAAGCATGCCATAATCTTCAAGCGAAAGATCAATGGTTGGAATTTTAGTGCTTTGAGCACTAAATATTTTGTTTACACCAAATCCCGCAGACCAGTTAGATGCAAAAATGCCTGCTGCACCAGCGTTTTCCAAAGCTATTGCCAGCGCTTTTGCATTGAGCCCTGTTTTGCTAATACGATTACGCCATGCACTTGTGGCAGCAGTGCGTTCAGCTTTCATTTTTGCTAGTGATTCTTTGGTAGCAAACTCTTCCCAGTTTCTGTCATCTCTTCCAGTGGGTTGCTGCATAGAGATCATAACAAATTTACCTTTTACATTCGGCAACCAATTTTGAAACGCAATGGAGTCGGCAAGGTCAGGCAAAATAATGGTTTCTGCTGTTACCGTTTTGCCATGGGTTGAAGGGCTCCATGCCAGTTGCATTCCTTCAAGGGACTCAGTACGTGGGTGTATCATGTCGATATGGGTTATGCCTCTTTCCCATCCTCGCCATTCTCCCCATTTTTCATTTCTGGCGGGAATTCCCCAGCTTTCATATTTCGCAATAGCCCAATCGTGTGCTAATTTCATTTGGGGTGTTCCCACTAACCTCGGACCAATTCCATCGGTTAGCTCATGGGCAAGCTTTTTCAATTGAGAGTTTTCACTCGCTTCTTTAATAATTTGTTGTACAACAGGGTCATTATTTTGCGCGTATATTTTACTTCCCAATAATAATAAAACTAGGACTAAGAGCTTGATTGATTTTCTCATGAATAAATGATTGTTTTTAGTTTGGTTTGAAAATACTAAGATATTAAAAAACCAGAAACCAGAAAATTGTATATAATTGAATATTAATTTAATACAAAGACAAATATTGAGCTAATCTGTTTTTGTCTTTTGAAATTTCTTTTTTGTAAGGATGATTCAAAAATCATTTTGCTTATAAATTGTGAATGTTCAAATTAGCTTATATTTTTAAAACTAAAAAAATTCTCAAGATGACTGTTCACACTTTTTATTCTAAAAATAAAATATCCCTACTGGTTTTTAGTTTTCTGATTATATCAGTCATTTCAAGAAGTAGTGCACAGA
>JAURKO010000133.1 GCA_030831705.1 Daejeonella sp.
AGCTTCATTTTTACTATCAGGATTTGCTTTTTTAGCTTATTCACAAAATTCTACTAGTGAGACTGATTCAGTTATTTTAAAAGGCTTAAAGCAATATCCCCGTAAAAATACTCTGCCTGTCCGAAGACCGGTATTATTCCCTGAAACAGTGGTTTTGAATGCTGAATCCTCACTAGACCTTAAAGTGAATTACTGGCGCAACCTCACTTCCTTTGGATTAAACATTAATCAGGCGGCATTTAGTGAAAACTGGGGCGCTGGTGGGGTAAACTCACTTTCATTGGGCGGACAATTTTCATATAAAACTGATTATAATAAAGAAGATAAGAACCTTGCATCCGAGCTTATCCTTCAGTATGGTACTCTAAACAATAAGGGACAACTTGCCAGAAAAACAATTGACCGGATTTTCCTGGATAATAAAGTAGCTTTAAAACTGTCTAAAAGCTGGTATTTTTTCGGATCCCTCAACTTTGAGTCTCAATTTGATCTGGGATTTAGCTTTTCAAAAGATTCTCAAGGAAACGAAAAGCGAACATTGCTTTCCAAATTTATGGCGCCAGGATATCTAACACAATCTTTTGGATTTGAGTACAAGCCAGTCAAGCACTTTTTTGTTCGTATCGGTACCGGAACTGCTCGCCAGACTTTTGTTCTTGATAAAGACCTATATCTGACCAACCCAAAGAATTTTGGTGTTGTGCCTGGTAAGACTTTCAGAAATGAGCTTGCATTTCAGTTGGTTGGCTCATATGATAAGGATATAGCCAAAAACTTAAATCTCAAAAGCCGCTACAGCGTTTTTGCCAACTATGAAACATTATCAAGAATTGATAACAGGCTTGATCTGACATTAACCGCAAGCGTGAATCGTCTAATTAATGTTTCTCTTGCAGGAATTATCCTTTATGATGATGATATGGCAAGCAAAATTCAGGCAAGTCAGACAATGGCATTCGGACTAGTTTATAAACTAGCCAATTAAAGATTAAAGCCTCTATTTTTTCATAAGCTGCAAGTAATCAATGTAGTAAAGAATCTTTAAGGAAATATTGTTATTCTGCGGAACATTAACTACCCTGTCAAAATTTTGGAAATATCCTGGTCTGTTATCTATTTCCACGTCTTCAGATTGATTTTTATAGGCCAAACTTAAGTCGCTTCCCGGAGCAAATCGCCATGTATAAACCAGGTCAATATTGAATACATTATAATTGGTATGAGTATCTAAAAACTCCGCTCCATTATGCTCTTGCAGTTCACCGTCATCCCTCAAAAAATAAAAAGCTTTATTATTTCGATTTGACCAATAATGCCTTGTTCTAACCATAATTCCCATGGTACTACTGAAGGTATAGGTAGCATCAAACAGACTCTCCACTGTTTTTCTGTCAAATCTTGAAAAGATAATCTCGCCAGCTTTACTTAAGCCAAGCCATGCAGAATAATCATATTGAGGAGATAAATTAAGATCTAACCCTAATGCAAGGCGATTTTTTACACGAAAATTCTGATAAACCCCTGTATTGTATCCAACACCATGGAATTGCTCCCTTAACCTGGCTGAAAAATAAACTCCTCCGTTAAATTTTCTGGCACTGTTAGTACGTAATCTGACAAAACCATAAGTACTGGCAGGTGTATTGAATTCCTTACCGGCAACCCTCGGCTCATAAAAATCTTTACCCATAAATTGCCGGTAAAAGTTCAGATCGACAGCCCAGAAATTTTTAAACTCAAAATAACCGTTCGCGTTTGCTCTGGACGATTGGTAAGAACGGGGCTTGTATCTTTGCGTTCTAAAAATGCCAAACCAGGTATAATATCTGTTAAATATTCTTCCCGGATTAAACTTTCTGTATCCAAGATCCAGGGTATTACTTATGAAATTATTATTATTGAAAAACCCAAGATCCCGGGGGTCAAACTTATCATCAGTTAGTTGATATTCATAACTCCAGGTAAAATTGCCGCTTTTCTTGCCGGCCTCAAATTCATAATTAACACCATTCAATGAATTTCCGGGTTTTGCTGTACCTATTCGACTGAACTTTGCATCACCCTCAAGATTGTACATGTTTTTTTTGTCATTAAGTCTGATCAAAAATGCACTCACATTAGCATCATATGCTGACCCTTGTCTTAATACATTAGTATTTACAAAACTTGCTGAACTATTATTCTTGAGAGATTGATCCAATACCAGAATATTATAATTGCTTAAAGGCTGAGATTCAATCAATCTCTCCTCACCCGAAGTGTTTTGAACGCTTGCGAAACTCCGATTGGTAACAGCATTAAAAAAGCCAATACCTAATCCATTCTCCGAACGACCGGAAATCTTTGTGGCGTTTAATAACTTACTTTCCCTGGGATTTTCTTTTATGGTTTCACCGGGTTTCAGCAGAGAATTAATATTTCTGGAATAGGTAGGATTTGATCCAATCCTCCTTGAATAGAAAAGATCACCCTTGTTAAATAACTCAGTACCTTCTGTAAAAAACTGTCTGTTTTCATTGAACCGTATTTCGAAAGGACTAAGATTAAGCACTTGCCTGTCAGACAATACCTGTCCGAAATCAGGTACGAGAGTCATATCCAATGTAAAACTCTGGCTTATTCCATATTTGATATCCATCCCCCCATTGAAAGCACCCGTGGTATTTTTTATATCTGCCCGGTTATGAGGATAGTTGTTCAGATTAGAAGAAAGGTATGGCGAAAATGATAGTCTTATTGGAGATTTTATATTTTTTATCCCAAGTAATTCTCCTTCCTGATTGATAAAGCCGCTAATCTTTGGATCCAAATAACTCCAGCTACTTTGCTGATTGTTCTTTTGGCGACGGCGTATCATATTCAGACCCCATTCCTGAACTTCTTTTGAACCGAATCTCAAAGCAGAATATGGGATTTTCAATTCTGCTGTCCAGCCCAAACTATCAATTTTGACCTGACTATCCCAAACCGCATCCCAGTTCTTATCTTCATTTCCGGAATTTGAATATCTGGCGTCAAACTGAGTACCAGTTGAAGACACATAAAAACCAAAGGCATTTATCCGGTCGAGGTAAGTGTCAAAAACTATCCCTAAAAAGTCAGAATTTGACAGATTATCTCTGGTCAATACTTCTCTGAAAACACTATCGGGTGTGTCATACATCCGGGCACCGATATAGATGGCCGTATTATCGTAAACAATTCTTACTTCAGTTCTTCTGTCTTTAGTCTCAACGCGGCCGGGAACAGGCTTAAATTCTATGAAATCACTGGCAGGAATAGTTTCTTTCCAAATCCTGTCATCCAACTGACCATCAATTTTTGGAGAATAATCGGTACGTACAGCATTAAATTTTCTGACCTCCTGAGCAATTCCAATACTCCAGCTCAAGAAAAAAATATAAATTATTAGAAAACTAAGCTTCATCCATAAAGATCATCGCTGCAAAGAAATTAAAATGTTGCATACTTTATGACTTAGCAATGGGAATGTTACTATTAATTTGAAAAATTGCTGGCTTCTGATCAGTTTTCACTAGTAATAAACAATTATTTTAGTCCTGTAAGCTAGAAATCATACCTTTGCACCTGTTAAAAGCTGATAAATAAGATGTTTGAAAATTTACAGGATAAACTCGACAGAGCATTTAAGGTTCTAAAAGGTCAGGGAAGTATTACAGAAATCAACGTGGCTGAAACCATGAAAGAGATACGAAAAGCTCTTCTGGATGCCGATGTTAACTATAAAACTGCTAAAGCTTTTACTGATGAGGTAAAAGAAAAAGCACTCGGACTAAATGTACTCACCTCAATTTCTCCGGGTCAGTTATTAACCAAATTAATGAATGATGAGCTGGCTGCCCTGATGGGTGGTACAGCCGAGGAATTAAATATTTCAGCAAATCCAACGATCATTCTAATCGCCGGATTAAATGGTGCGGGTAAAACTACTTTCTCAGGTAAGCTTGCCAATTACCTGGTTACCAAAAAGAATAAAAAACCATTACTGGTAGCGGGTGACGTTTATCGTCCGGCAGCGATCGATCAGCTGGAAGTGCTTGGCGGACAAATCGGGGTTCCGGTATTTACTGATCGTGAATCTAAAGATCCGGTTGGCATAGCCAAAGCGGCGATTGCAGAGGCAAAAAAGAACGGTCAAAATGTAGTGATCATCGATACCGCTGGTCGTTTGGCAATTGATGAGGGTTTGATGAAAGAGATTGCCGAAGTAAAGGCACAAACCAATCCGCATGAAATCCTATTTGTAGTCGATTCCATGACCGGTCAGGATGCTGTAAACACCGCAAAAGCCTTCAACGACCGCCTTGATTTTACCGGTGTAGTGCTGACTAAATTAGATGGTGATACCCGTGGTGGTGCTGCGCTGTCTATCAAATCAGTTGTAAACAAACCCATCAAATTTATTGGTACAGGTGAGAAAATGGAAGCCCTGGATGTGTTCTATCCAGACAGGATGGCTAGCCGTATTCTCGGGATGGGTGACGTGGTTTCCCTTGTTGAACGTGCCCAGATGCAGTTTGATGAGAAAGAAGCTGCCGAACTTCAGAAAAAGATCCGCAAGAATAAATTCGATTTCAACGACTTCCTGAGTCAGATTCAGCAGATCAAGAAAATGGGTAATATGAAGGATCTGATGGGTATGATTCCGGGTGTTGGAAAAGCGATTAAGGATGTGGATATTGATGATAATGCCTTTGTACCAATTGAAGCCATTATTCGCTCTATGACTCCTTTTGAGCGGGAAAACCCTGATTCAATCAATCAAAATCGCCGGACCAGGATTGCCAAAGGTTCGGGTACCAATATTACCGAAGTGAACAAGCTGATCAAACAGTTTGAGGATATGCGGAAGGTGATGAAGCAGTTCTCTAACCCTGCTGCAGCGGCTAAGATGATGAAAGGGATGCCTAAAATGCCGTTTGGGAAGTAGGGCTTGGTGATGGATGTGGTTGGTGATAACACTACAGCTGTTCGATATGTTCTGAAAGGCATGTCGAATTACAGATGAGGCGGGTTTGTAACCCGCTGATTTTTCCCTCTGGTTAATGTTATTTCCCTCTGGTTGGTGTTATCCTTTAGACTTGTAAAAGTAAAACAGAGTAAAGAACTTGTGTTTTACAATAGTTACAAGGGCAAAGGCAAATTAAGGTGTTTTCCGGGAATTAAAGCCCAATCG
>JAURKO010000134.1 GCA_030831705.1 Daejeonella sp.
AAATCATTTACTGTTGCTACTTTCGACGGACTAACAATTGCTGGATATAGTTACAAAACTATACTTGTGATTTCCCAGATGTTAGGTTATATGCTCGCAAAATTTTACGGAATTAAGTATATATCAGAACTAAAACGGCACGGGCGAGGAAAGATCATTCTTATTTTAACATTAATAGCATGGCTTAGCTGGTTGTTTTTTGCAATAGTTCCTGCCCCGTATAATATTCTTTTTCTGTTCATTAATGGCTTTCCTTTAGGGATGTTATGGGGAGTTGTCTTCTCTTATGTAGAGGGACGAAGAAGTACTGATTTTATAGGGGCTACACTTGCAGTAAGCTTTATTTTTGCTTCTGGCTTTGTCAAAACTATTGGAGCTTGGTTAATGCTGAATTTTAGTATTACAGAATTTTGGGTTCCTTTTTATACAGGATTAGTTTTTGCAGTTCCTTTATTAGTATTCGTTTACCTCATCGAAAAGATTCCTGTGCCTGATGCTGAAGATATTGCTTACCGTATGAACAGGGTGCCAATGTTAGCCAACGAACGGAAAAAGTTTATCAGAATGTTTTTTCCCGGGCTTGCAGCCTGCATCCTGATCTATACTTTTGCAACTATTTTTAGGGATATGCGTGATAACTTCAGCGCTGAAATGTGGAAGGAAATGGGCTTTTTTGATAAACCAGAACTTTTTGCAAGGACTGAAACTCCAATAACAATTATTATTCTAGTGCTTATTGGCAGTATGGTGCTCATTAAAGATAGCTTTAAAGCCTTTATGCTTTCTCATATTTTCATTGGTTTAGGTTTTATATTAGCAGGATTATGTTCTTTCCTTTTTATTACTGGCGGACTGGCACCTGTCTGGTGGATGACTCTTGTCGGACTTGGCTTGTACATGGTGTATATTCCATTTAATTCTGTGTTTTTTGAACGTTTGATTGCTAGTTTTAAACATACAGGAAACGTAGGTTTTCTGATCTATCTGGCTGATTCTTTTGGGTATGTTGGTAGTGTTGGAGTGATGCTGAGTAAAGAGATTTTTAAGGTTCAGTTGAATTGGGTAACTTTCTTCTCAAATAGTGTCATTGGGTTATCAGTGGTCGGATTAGGTTTGACTATCTTTTCTTCTTTTTATTTTTACAACAAACATAAAAGGATGTTTTTAAACAAGCCATCTGCCAATTATTAATATAGAATTATCGTTTTCAATCAATAATGGATAAACAACTTTTAGAACAAGTTCTTAGTGAATACGGATTTCAAACTGAACAGGTTAGTTATAAATCTTTTGGTACAGGTCATATCAATTCAACCTGGTTAATTAGCGTTCAAAATAGTTCAAAACAATACATCCTACAAAGTATCAATATAAACGTATTTAAGGAGCCTGAGATTATTGCCGCCAATGTAAAGCTCTTATCAGATTATCTTAAAAAGCATAACCCCGAATATCTTTTCGTTGGTGCTATTCCAAGTATAGATGGAAGTGAAATGGCTTATGTTGGAGGGATCTACTGGAGGTTAACCAACTTTATTGACAATTCGGTTTCATTTGATACATTGAGTGATCCTGAACAGGCCTATGAGGCTGCGGTGCAGTTTGGGAGGTTGAACAGGTTGCTCGCTGATTTTGATGCTACACAGCTCAAGGAAACAATTCCTGGATTCCACGATCTCGGACTTCGTTATAATCAATTTTCTGAAGCTCATGAGCACACTAGTGAATCATTAAAGCTAAAAGCTGCTTCTGAAATTCAGAAAGCCAAGCATTATTCCTTTATCCTCGACTATTTTAATTCATTTAAAAATTCGCCCGATTTCCCCAACCGTGCGATGCATCATGATACCAAAATCAGTAATATGCTGTTTGATAAAGATACAATGAAAGGTATCTGCGTGATTGATTTAGATACAATGATGTCGGGGAAATTTATTTCTGACTTAGGTGATATGATGCGGACTTACCTCTGTGCCTATTCTGAAAATGAACCGGATACAGATAAAATTTTTATTCGTGAAGCGTATTTTGAGGCTATAGTAAGAGGTTATTTACAAGAAATGGGTTCAATTCTGACAAATGTTGAAAAGGACTTGATCTTATTTTCAGGTAAGTATCTGATTTATATGCAGGCAATCAGATTTTTGAGCGACTTTTTGAATGGAAGTATTTATTATCCCATCTCTTATCCTGAACAAAATCTTGATCGGGCGAGAAATCAGTTTAAATTATTGTCAGAATTCTTTGACAAGGAGAAGATATTGGTAAATATTGTCAATCAGTGTTTAAATGATGCAAGTAGAAATATTTTTTGATTTAAGGAATATTAAGATGGTTTAATCTGGCTTACTGATTTTGTAAAATTAAAATAGCTGAATTTAATTTTGTTTTTTATATATTTATTATTGCAAATAAATAAGTAATTTGCAGTAACTTAACAAATTAAACAATTAAAACTATTCATTAATGGAAACCGGTACAGTAAAATTTTTCAACGAGTCCAAAGGATTCGGATTTATTACCCAAGAGGATGGCAAAGAAATTTTTGTTCACGTTAGCGGACTAAAACAGGATATAAGACAAAACGATAAAGTAGAGTTTGACGTTGAAGAAGGCAAAAAAGGCTTAAGTGCAGTTAATGTAAGACTAGCATAAACTTTTACTTCTTTTAATCGGATATACATCCTGACGAAATAGCCGTGAAGATTAGAATCTTCACGGCTATTTTAATTGTATAGTTTAGGATTCTGCTGCATTTAAGAATACAAAGTGATTGTCAAATACATCAAGTTTGATTTTGCTGTCTTTATCAATTTTCCCGGAAAGAATCTCTTTAGACAACTCATTTAATATTCTCTTTTGAATCACTCTCTTTAAAGGACGAGCACCAAATTGCGGATCATAGCCCAGTTGTGCCAGCCAGTCGAGCGCTTCTTCAGAAGCATCAATTTCAATTCCCATTTCCGCAAGCGTATCTTGAACACCTTTAAACTGTAGAGTTACTATGTCCCTGAGTTCATTTCGGTTTAATGGAGTGAACATGATCAGCTCATCTATCCTATTTAAAAACTCGGGTCTGATTGTTTGCTTTAATAATTCAAATAATTCAGTCTTTGTTTTCGCAATTACTTCATCTCTGTTTATCTCATTTAAGTCCTTGAAATTATCCTGAATAAGGTGTGATCCTATATTAGAGGTCATAATTATGATTGTATTTTTGAAATCAACCAGGCGTCCTTTATTGTCAGTTAATCTTCCATCATCCAGAACCTGCAATAAAATATTAAATACATCGGGATGCGCTTTTTCTATTTCATCAAGTAGAATAACTGAATAGGGTTTTCTTCTTACGGCCTCAGTCAGTTGTCCACCTTCATCATATCCAACATATCCCGGAGGAGCACCGATAAGTCTTGAAACTGCATGGCGTTCCTGATATTCACTCATGTCAATGCGGATCATTGCATGTTCATCATTGAATAAATATTCTGCCAATGCTTTGGCAAGTTCAGTTTTTCCTACTCCAGTTGTTCCAAGGAATATGAATGAACCAATTGGTTTCCTTTTGTCTTGTAAGCCGGCACGGGAGCGACGAATAGCGTCAGAAATTGCTTCAATTGCCTCATCCTGGCCTGCAACGCGTTTATGGAGTTCAACTTCCATATGTAAAAGCTTTTCCCGTTCACTCTGTATCATTTTAGTGACCGGCACTCCTGTCCATCGTGAAACAACTCCAGCAATATCTTCTGCAGTTACTTCTTCTTTCAGCATGCGATTGTCTACCTGAGTATTTGCAAGTTGTTGTTTTAATTCTTCAACTTTATCCTGTGCTTCTTTTATTTTGCCATATCGAAGTTCAGCTACCTTTCCGTAATCACCCGCACGCTCAGCCTGATCAGCTTCCAGCTTAAAGTTCTCGATTCGTTCTCCCTGATTATTTATAGCATCAACCAGGTCTTTTTCTGCCTTCCAGCGTGCCTTAAGGGAATCACGCTCACCTGAAAGATTGGCTATTTCTTCGGATAGTTCCTTTACTTTTTTATCGTCATTTTCTCTCTTGATTGCCTCGCGCTCAATTTCCAATTGCATAATCTTGCGGTCCAGTTCGTCTACCGCTTCAGGCACGGAGTCCATTTCTAAACGAAGCTTTGAAGCAGCTTCATCCATAAGGTCAATAGCTTTATCCGGGAGAAAGCGATCTGAAATATAACGTTGCGATAATTCTACAGCTGCAATAATGGCCTCATCCCTGATCCTGACCTTGTGATGCGTCTCATATCTTTCCTTTAATCCTCTAAGGATAGAGATTGCATCTTGAGTATTTGGTTCATCAACCAATACCTTTTGAAAGCGTCGCTCCAGGGCTTTATCTTTCTCGAAATATTTCTGATATTCATTCAGTGTTGTTGCTCCGATTGCACGAAGTTCTCCACGTGCAAGTGCAGGTTTAAGTATGTTTGCGGCATCCATTGCACCTTCTCCGCCTCCGGCACCAACCAGCGTATGAATCTCATCAATAAACAGTATGATCTCTCCATCACTTTGTGTCACTTCTTTGATTACCGCTTTTAAACGTTCTTCAAATTCACCTTTATATTTTGCCCCGGCAATCAGGGCACCCATATCCAATGAAAAGACTGTTTTGCTTTTTAAATTTTCCGGAACATCGCCTTGAATTACTCTAAAAGCAATTCCTTCGGCAATGGCAGTTTTACCAACACCGGGTTCTCCAATTAGTATCGGATTGTTCTTTGTTCGTCTTGATAGAATCTGAATAACCCTTCTGATCTCTTCATCACGTCCAATTACCGGATCAAGCTTGCCCGATTCGGCATATTCGTTCAGATTACGGGCATATTTATTCAAGGCATTATAGGTGGTTTCAGCATTCTGGTCAGTCACTCTGTTATTGCCCCGAAGCTCAAGAATGGCTTTCTTTAAATCCTTTTGGTTAACACCTGCATCTTTTAGAATTGAACTTACCTTGTCAGCAGTTTCAAGCAATCCCAACAAAACATGTTCTACAGAAACAAATTCATCTTTAAATTCTTTTAAATATGAAACTGCCTTTTGTAGCGCTGAATTGGCTCCTGAAGAAAGATAAATCTCAGATCCGCTTACTTTTGGAAAACTTTGGATCTGCGCATCAAGTACTTCAGAAATCCGGTTAATATTGACATTTAGCTTTTTTAGCAGGTAGCTGATCACATTTTCATCAACACTTAATAATCCTTTCAGGATGTGTGCAGTTTCTATAGCCTGCTGCTGATTGCCGCTTGCTATTTCGGAAGCTTTCTGTATAGCTTCTTGTGCTTTGATAGTGAAGTTGTTTAGATTCATAGTGATTATACATGCTCAAATAGATTGCCATGTTTAGATACGCAATTTTGAACTGAAAATTTGGCAGTAAATTTTAGAAATAGCTGACTAATTGTCTGAATTCTAGGAATTTACTGTTGGCAAGTATAAGTAGAATATGATCAAAAAGGATTGATGATGATTTTGTTTTACTATTACCTGCCATGAAATAATAGCAGGTATTTTGGAGCTGAGGTATTGAACGGTAAATTATTTATTTTGAAAGGATAGCTTTAAGTTGAGCTGTTTCATGATCTACGAGTTTCTGAAGCGGTGCGGATACGATCATTTTCATCATCATATTTAATTCTGCAGAAAAAGTATGCGTAGCTTGTGTTTTCCCGTCACCAAGATCATTTAGGGTCCATTTTAACTCCATATCAAATGGTGCAGCTTCGGATGGTTTAGCAATAATTTCTTTGTTTTGAATTATAGATGAGACCTTTATCGCCAATTTTGCCATATTTTGTATAGTAAATCGAGCCTCTTCTTTTGTTGACGACCAGTTATAGATATTCTCAGGCATCAGTTGCTGGTGATTGTTGAGATCTGCAAGAAAGTCGAATACTTCATTTATCGGGCTTTCAATAGAAACTGTACTTTCAATATTTGTCATAAGTTCAGTGCTAGTTTTCTCAAGATTTACCCCAGTTTTGAGGGTCTTCGCGCCAATTTCTTAATAATTTTAGTTCTTCAGGAGTGATATAACTGTGTTCAGCGGCATAGTTGATGAGGGCGTTATAATTTGAAAGTGTCAAAAAGCGACACTTCGCCTGTTTGAAATTTTGATCTGCTGCATCAAAGCCATAATTAAAAATTCCTACCAACCCTGCAACTTCGCAGCCTGCTTCCCTGAGGGCGTGAACAGCTTGTAAACTACTATTTCCAGTTGAAATAAGGTCTTCAACAACAACAACTCTTTGTCCCGGTGAAAACTCACCCTCAATCAGATTGCCTCTACCATGCTCTTTAGCTTTTGCTCTTACATAAATGAATGGCAGACCTAATTCCTGTGCCACAAGCACACCTTGCGGGATACCGGCTGTTGCAACTCCGGCTATTACCGAAACTGAGCCAAATTCTTCCTGAATCAATGCGCTTAAATTTTGCCTGATATACGTTCGGATGGATGGATGAGATAAGGTAATGCGGTTATCGCAATAAATAGGCGACTTCCAGCCTGAAGCCCAGGTAAATGGATTGTTGGGTTGTAATTTAATTGCTTTAATTTGTAGCAAAGATTCAGCTACTTTTTGTTCAACTTCACTCTTATTAATCATGTTACAAATTTATAAAATTTATGTTAACGAAGTAGTGCTTATACTCACTGATGCTCAACCCGCAGATATTCAAGATTATCAGGAACTTAAACCTTCAGAGTTTAACTTCTTGCAATTTTATGAACAGGTAAAGGAGCAAAATAGCCCTAAAATATATCTTCTTTTGAGTAAAAAATTCAAGTTGCATTTTAAGAGGATAAAACATTCAATGAAAATGATCAAGGCTGCGGGTGGCCTGGTAACTAATACAGAAAATCAGTATCTGTTTATTTTCAGAAATGGTAAATGGGATCTGCCAAAAGGCAAACTTGATCCTGGAGAAACTACAAAAATAGCGGCGGTTCGTGAAGTGGAAGAGGAATGCGGAATTAAAATAAATAAGCTCGGAATTAAAATTTGTGATACCTATCATATCTATGAAATGAATAAGGAACGAATATTAAAGAAAACTTCCTGGTATCGGATGAGCGCTATGAATCAGAAGGAACTGATACCTCAGCTTGAAGAAGGAATTACAGATGCGAGATGGCTTGATCCCGGTGATTTCATGATGATCAGACAGAATACTTATCCCTTGATCAGGGATTTGCTGAATACCGAATTTTGATAAATTCGGACTTAGAGTAAATCAAATGCCTCCTGAGGTATAAATTGTTTTACATCCCCATTGTTCCGTAAAATATCGCGTACAATTGTTGAACTTATAGAGGAGTAACCCGGTTTACTAACAATAAAGATGCTCTCAATTTCTGGAACTAGTGCATGATTCATTTGTGCTATGGCCTTTTCATATTCAAAATCTGAAACAGTTCTTATTCCTCTGATCATATACTTCGCATTGATTTTTTTACAAAATTCAACTGTCAGTCCTTCATAAGTTTGAACTTCTACTTTAGGTTCATCGGCAAACACTGCTCTCAACATTGCTTTTCTGACATCAATGCCTAGGTATGGGGCTTTGGTACTGTTTAAACCAATTCCAACAATAACTTTATCAAACAGGGGTAATGAACGTTTGAGGATATCAACATGGGCTTTAGTAACCGGGTCAAACGAGCCTGGGAAAAGGGCGATTTTCATTGGATTATTTTATTTTTTTCTGTGCTAACAGAATCATGAATTACCTTGAATTTTAAGCATTCAGGGAATATTCTATTGTTCTATTTGATTAAAGTTAAGCATATTTGGGTAAATTCAATTTTCATTCGCACTTTCCTTTTCCTGAAAAAAGCTAAATGAGGAGGAGCCATATTTCCGCTGTTCAATAAAGTTTGGATGATTATCCAGTTTTTTCATGCTTGGGTGTTCGATGATCAGATATCCATCAGGTTTTAATAGATTTTGATCAAAAATTGTTTTCGCAATTACATTGATTTGAGGAAGGTCGTAGGGAGGATCAACAAAAATCAAATCATAGGTTTCTGTTTCGGATTCAAGAAACCTGAATACATCAGATTTGACAGGGTTGATTTCTGGAATATTATATTGTTTTATGAGTGTTTTAATATAATTATAACAACCAAAATCGCGGTCTACTGAGCAAATGTTTTGGACGCCCCGTGACGCAAATTCAAGAGAAATATTCCCTGTTCCACTAAAAAGATCTAATACGCTGATATTTTCAAAATCAATCTGGTTATACAGGATATTAAATAATGCTTCTTTTGCTACATCAGTTGTTGGTCTGACTGGTAAATTAGCAGGTGGGTTTAAACGAAGTCCTTTTAATCGCCCGCCTATTATTCGCATTCGTTTAAACCAAAAAGTGAAAAATAAGTATGTGGGTTTAGTTTTTTGAATAAATCAGGGTGTTTAAAAAATAATGTACTATCCGCAAACTCCGGTTCTCTAAAATATTTGAGTATCCTTTTATAGTTTTCGTCATCTTCTAAAGCGATCTGACCAGATAGAATTAGCTTGGTATCTGTTAAATCAAGATCTAATTCTTTAATTATATTAAGTAAAAAGTAATTAAACTCATCAGCATTGATGCATTCAATTAGATTATATAGAATAAACTCAGAATTCTTCAGATAAGCAATTTCAATATGATCACTCTGCAGATCGATGAAAAGACAGTTATGAGTTTTGAATGGGTTAGTTTTTTTTATGCCTTCAATGAATGAACTTGCCTGGTTATAAATACGCGGGTTATTAAAAATTCTGATTAAAGCAGCATTTAAATTGGCATCTATGGCAAAGATGTTTCTGATTTTTGCAGATTTTATTCTATTTGACAGAATCAGATCTGATGCTGTGGTATTGATAAATTTCGAATATTCATGTTCATTTTCAGCTTCAAATAACTCTTCAGGAATAAACGTATACTTATACGAATCGAAAGAAACTTTGATCTTATTGAATGGGTATTTAAATTCAATTTTATTTTCCCGGAGTCGATCTAAAGCAATAATCAGGTCATTCAGGCTTTTGATGTTTGTTAATTCATATTCGGCCACTGCCTTTAATTCATCTCTCACCTTATCAATAACAGCATACTTCAGCGTACTGGTGCCGATATGGATTAACAGATCGCACTTGGCTGCTGTTTGAGATTGTAAAGTGTTGTCAATTAAATGAAGTAATTTGATCATCAACAACAAAAATATGCTTTCTTACCAATATTTTGTATTTTCCTTTTATTTAGCCTTTTATTTATTTTCAATGCTTTCAATGCTTTTTAAAAAATATAGGTGCATTATTTGCATTTTGCAGACATGTATATCCGGGATCTTATCGAGCAAAGTTTTGGCAATATTCCTACTGCCCAGCAAAGAGACGTATTTGCTATGCTTGAAAATTTTCTTCCTTCCACCAATGCTGATGATTGTTTCATTCTGAAGGGTTATGCAGGAACAGGTAAAACTACCCTGATTAGTGCGCTTGTAAAAGTACTTCCGAAATTAAAGTTGAAGTCAGTGTTACTTGCTCCAACTGGTCGGGCAGCAAAAGTAATCACTAATTATTCGGGTAAGAAAGCATTCACTATACACAAGAAAATATATCGTAAAAAAGTTGCTGCAAGTCCGGAAATGAATTTTGTGCTAGGGGATAATATCATGGAAAACACCTTGTTTATCGTTGATGAGGCGTCTATGATTTCCGATCAGGTTCATGATTACAGCCGCCAAAGTCTTCTGCAGGATCTGATTTCTTATGTTTACAATGGTAAAAACTGTAAACTGATGTTGGTTGGTGATACTGCACAATTGCCCCCTGTTGGTTCAGATATTAGTCCGGCCTTAGATAAACTCTTTGTTTCTGAACAGTTCCGATTGAATGTTTTTACCTATGAACTGACTGATGTTGTCCGTCAGGAAAAGGAATCTGGAATACTGTTTAATGCTACTCAACTCCGGGAGTTGGTACGAAAAGGTGAGGAAGTTTTTCCGAAATTTAATATTAAAGGGTACAAAGATATTTTCAGGATGACGGGTGAGCGACTTGTAGAAGGTCTTAACTATGCTTATGATAAGTATGGAATGGAGAATACCATAGTAATCTGTCGATCTAATAAAAATGCTAATGCTTATAATCAGAACATCCGTAACCGTATTCTCTATAGGGAAGAGGAGTTAAGCGGTGGTGATCATATCATGATTGTGAGGAATAATTACTTCTGGTTAAAACCTGAAGATAATAGTGGTGATTTCATTGCCAACGGAGATATCGCCAGAATACGAAAGGTCAGAAGAATTGAAGAGCAATATGGTTTCCGATTTGCAGAGCTAGTCATTGAACTATTGGATTATCCAGATGAAGAACCACTAAGCTGTAAAGTAATGCTGGATACCTTATACTCAGAAACACCAAGCCTTTCGAATGCTGATAATAAGCGCTTTTACGAGGCAGTTCTTCAGGACTATATGCATATTGAAAACAAGAAATTCAGGATGGAGGAACTTAAAAAAGATCCTTATTACAATGCCTTACAGATCAAGTTTGCATTTGCTGTAACCTGCCATAAGGCACAGGGCGGACAATGGCCTGCTGTTTTTATTGATCAGGGTTATTTAACAGATGAAATGCTGAATACTGAATTTTTAAGATGGCTCTATACCGGGTTGACCCGATCTAATAAGGAGCTATTTTTGGTCAACTTTAGTGACCAGTTTTTTTTAGAAAACAACAGCAAGTCACAATAATCGATATCATTTGTATAATAATCTGATTTCGAAGAAAGGAAGTATAGGGTTATAATTATCCGGACAAGGTTTTGGAGAATTTATTTTTGGAAAGCAATACCTGTGTTTTATAGCTTAGTTCAGCCCTTTCCTCTGGAGTATTTCCGGTAAGAAGTTAAGTTTTCCTTTGATCCTTGTTCTTAACTTACCAATCACGATCATATCAAATGGTCGTTAATAACACCAAGCACAGGCGAAAAATCGTTGTCATTCCAGCGAAAGCTGGAACCTCGTCCGGCAAGGTTTGTTTTACTCGGAGCTGTTTTTCATTGGAACGGTTAGCCCTGTAAAAGGACCATTTACCATTTGAAATAAACCCAGATGGCAGCTATTTTTCAATGCTGAATTTGATGATATCTGTTAAATCTGTTTTAAAAAACCAGGGCAGAACATGTGACTATAATAACCGAATGCAAACATACCCTGCTAAATAAAACATGATAAAATCCTCAATCTAAATTTACTCCAGCATGATTTTGTATTGAAAAACCTTATAAAGTTCTTATTTCTTCAGTAATTCATTTTGAAGCAGACTTTTCAATTCATTTAATTTTATTGGAACAGATGGTGCAAAATTATATCTCTCATAAGGATCTCTGCCTAGGTCGTAGAGTTGATCAGCTTCGTCATTTCCGTATTCGATATCGATTTTAGGGTTATAAGCTGGCCCTTTATTTGGCCTAATGTACTTCCAGTTCCCTTGTACAATACTTAATGTGCTAGACTGCTCAATGACATAGGCCCTGCCTTTAGTATCAGTCCCCAGCCAGGTTTTTAAATGATTCTGACTATCTGAGGCTGAATTTATATCATACTTTTGATTTGTGAGTCCGGCCATGGTAGCTAAAAGATCAACCTGAGATACCAAAGCACTGGATACTTCACCAGCCTTAATTGACGGATGTTTTACAATAAATGGCACACGTGTTCCTGCCTCGAAAGCACTGTATTTTCCGCCCCTCAAGCCTGCTGAAGGCTTATGTTTCCCTATATTCTCTTTTGAACCATCATGGTAACCATCGTCAACAACAGGGCCATTATCGCTGGTTAAAATAACCATCGTATTTGAACTAAGCTGAAGTGAATCCAATAATTTCATAAGTTGTCCAACTGAATCGTCAAATTGCAAAATGGCATCACCACGGTTTCCTAAACCACTTTTACCAAGGAAACGTGAATTTGGTACTCTGGGAACGTGAATATCATGTGTAGAGAAAAACAAAAAGAATGGATTATTGGTATTCTTAGAAATAAATTCTTTGGCTTTGTCTGTAATTTTTTGGGCAATATCCTCATCCTTCCAAAGTGCGCTGCTACCTCCGGTCATGTAGCCGATACGGCCTATTCCATCTACAATTGTATTGTCATGACCATCCGAATGCTTCATTCTCAGAAGTTCAGGATTTTCTTTACCAGTTGGCCATGAACCTATCTTGTTGACATAATTTACCTGAATAGGATCCTTAGGGTCTAAATTTATTACACGGTCATTTTCAACATAAACACATGGCACCCGATCGCCGGTTGCTGGGATAAGGAAGGCATAATTAAAACCAATGTCTAATGGCCCATTAGTGATCTTGTCATTCCAGTTAGGGCCCTCAGGACCACCAAGACCCAGATGCCATTTTCCTACAACTGCTGATTGATAACCTGCTTTACTGAATACAGAAGCCACGTTCTGCTGTCCTGGTTTTATTAAGGCAGAGGCATTGCCAGGGGCAATTCCGGTATCGTTTCTGCGAAAAGCATAACGGCCTGTAAGAAGTGAATAACGTGATGGGGTGCAGGTTGCAGAAGTGCTGTAAGCCCTGGTAAATCTCAAGCCCTGCTTGGCTAATTTATCAATATTGGGTGTTTTGATTAATTTTGCACCGTAAGAACTAAGGTCACCATAACCCAGGTCATCGGCATAAATTAGAACTACATTAGGCTTTTGTGCGAATGTATTTATAGAAAAAAAGCAAAATAAAATAAGAAAGCGAAACTTCATGTTCAAGTGTTTATAATTTGACGTACAAGATATTAATTTCTGATAATTTTCGGGTCTATAAATTCCCAATCCAGAATATGTGGATGAGTATGCTCCCGTTTTAAAATAGCATTCATTTTTTCAATAATTTCCGGATGTTTTTCAGCAACATTATTACGTTCATACTGGTCGGCTGCGAGATCATAAAGTTCCCATTTTCCTTTTGGGTTCTTTCTGACATTCATTTTTACCCCTTTCCAATTCCCAATTCTAATAGCCAGTTGCCCTCCATTTTCGGGATATTCAAAATAAAGAAATTCATGTTTCTTTTGCATAGTTTGTTGACCAAGTAACTCCGGAAGTAAGGATTTCCCATCAATTCCCGTTACTTTTGATCCGGTTAGTTCTGCCAGGGTTGGCATGATATCAAATTGTACAGAAACATGATCACTTACTGTGTTCGCTTTAATATGATTTGGCCACCTGGCTATAAATGGTACGCGGATTCCTCCTTCATACAGCTCCATTTTTAATCCTCTCAAACCAGAAACACTATTGAAAAACTTGGTGTCTACTCCTGCAGAAAAAGAAGCCCCATTGTCACTGGAGAACATAATGATCGTATTATCATCCAGTCCGAGTTTTTTAATTCGTTCCATAATCAGTCCTACCTGATCATCTAGATAAGTAATCATTGCAGCATACGTTGAAAGTGGGTACTTGTTTGGGGCATATCCATATTCACCGTAATATGGCTTTTCCTCAAACTGCCCCTTGTATTTTTTGACGTATTCCTCCGGAGCCTGCAATGCAAGATGCGGAAGGGTATAAGGCAGATATAAAAAGAATGCTTGTTTTTTATTGCTTTCAATGAAGGTGAGTGCTTTTTGAGTAAACTTTGCCGGAGCATAATCTTTGCCTCTGAATTTTTCAAAATCAGCATCAGTTGCTGTTTTAGGATCAATTTTCCCATGTACGCTAAAAACATGATTGTTTAAAGCATCCCACTTATCATTTTCCCAAAGATGAGTAGGGTAAAAGTTATGCGCTTGTTTCTGATCCAGAACGCCATAATAATAATCAAAGCCATGGTTTAACGGACTGCCGGTGGTTTCGGTAACACCTAATCCCCATTTGCCAACTAATCCGGTTTGATAGCCTTTTTCCTTAAGCATTTTGGCAATAGTATAGGCTCCTTCATGCAAAGGCATTTGTCCGCCCTCCAGACTATCAGCAAAACCTCCTAACTCGTAATTCCCTCTGATGTAGGAGTGTCCTGAATGCTTGCCGGTCATTAACATACTTCTTGATGGTGCGCAAACAGGTGCTCCACTATAATGCTGCGTAAAGCGCATGCCTTCCTTTGCCATTCGGTCAAGATTGGGAGTCTTTATTTTGGTTTGTCCATAGCTCCCCAATTCTCCATATCCAAGGTCATCAGCGTAGATATAAATGATGTTGGGTTTTGAATTTTGCTCCTGAGCTATTAGAATTAAGGGAACAAAGAAAAACAAAGCAAAATAGGCTACGCGGCTAAAGTAATTTTTTAAAGGACTGTATCTCACGATTTATAGTTTAGTATTAAAATTTCCTCACAATATATAAAATTTGCCTGCACTTATTGGTCAAATTTACTGTGATTAATGTATGGCCTGATCAGTTTTACTGCAGGTATTTTTAGTCTGTTAGCGCTTTGATATTAGTTTTATTATTTATTTTAGTCAAATGGATAAGATCAGATTCTCTCTTCTAATAGCTTTACTGTCAATTTTCTCGACGCAGGTATTTTCTCAACAGAAAAAAAAGAACATTATCGTTTTTCTTGTGGATGACATGGGATGGCAGGATACTTCAGTTCCCTTCTGGTTTAGATCGACCGGTTTGAATGCAATTTATAAAACTCCTAATATGGAGCGTCTTGCTAAGCGTGGAATGAAATTTAGTAATGCATATGCAAATTCAGTATGTACACCTACTCGGGTTAGTCCGGTAACCGGAATGAATGTGGCGAGACATGGTATTACAAACTGGACTAATGTGAAGAAGAATACACCTACTGATTACCCGGATAGTGTGCTCATTCCACCGGTGTGGAATCATAACGGACTAGCAACAGCGCAGGGAATTAATAATACTGTGACAGCTACTCCTTTGCCATTATTATTAAAGCAAGCGGGTTATTTTAATATTCTTTGTGGTAAAGCTCATTTTGCACCTTATGATATTCCTGCATCAGATCCATTGAAAATTGGTTTTGACGTGAACATAGCTGGGACTGCAGCCGGGCATCCCGGAAGTTTTCTGGCTGAAGACCGCTACCGAAGTAATCCAAATGACACCACTTGGGGTGTAAGGGGGCTAGATAAATATGCAGATCAGGGGTTAAATTTAACTGAGGCATTGACCAGAGAGGCAATTTCAACTTTGGAATCAAACAAGAAAAATAAAAAGCCCTTCTTTTTGTATATGTCGCATTATGCTGTGCATTTGCCATTCAGCAAGGACAAACGATTTTATCAGAATTATATAGATCAGGGATTATCGGATACAGAAGCCAGGTATGCTGCCCTAGTTGAAGGCATGGATAAAAGTTTAGGTGATCTGATGGACTATCTGGATGCTGAAGGAATTTCTGATGATACTTATATTTTATTCCTTTCTGATAATGGTGGATTAAGTACTACACCTAACAGGGGTGGATTAGCGCATACACAGAATATACCTTTAAGAATGGGTAAGGGATCTTTATATGAAGGAGGAATTCGAATTCCTATGATTGCAGCTGGTCCGGGAATAAGTCCGGCAAGTACAAGTAATCAATATGTAGGTATTGATGATATTTTCCCCACTGTTTTGGAATTTGCAGGAATAAAGAAATATAATGCCATACAGCAGGTTGATGGGAAAAGTATCAGCCCTTTTGTTTATGATTCTAATAAAACGGACAATGAAAAGGTTCTTTTATGGCATTATCCAAACAACTGGACAACAATCAATCTGAAAGGAATTTCCTGGGGTTCAGCCATCCGGAAAGGGAATTGGAAGCTTGTTTATTTTCATAAGGCAGCTAAACTGGAACTTTATGATCTTCAGGCTGATATTGGTGAGAAGAATGACTTATCGGTATTACAAACTGGAAAATTGAAAGAGATGGCAGCACTTCTAACTAATGAGCTAAAAAGTAGGGGAGCTTTAATGCCGACTTACAAAAAAACCGGAAAGCAGATTCCCTGGCCAAATGAATTATACGAACAGATTGCTGATTCATTAAGGTTAAAGCAAGTTATTCAGCCACCTGGAAAGCGAAATGCTGCTGCAGCTAATTTTATTCCGGCTTCTAAGTACCATGTACATCGGCAGAGCTTACAAAACAGTTATCTTAAATTCAGTCTGGAGAAAAAGGGAACAGTAGCTTTTATGGGCGGCTCTATTACTGAGCATGGTGCCTGGCGTGGCAAAGTAGAAAGCTATTTGAAGATCCGTTTTCCAGATACCGATTTTGAATTTATAAATGCCGGAATCAGTTCAACAGGCAGTACTCCGGGAGCATTCAGGCTTGATCAGGACGTACTTTCAAAAGGCCCGATTGATCTATTTTTTGAAGAGGCTGCTGTAAATGACGAGGTGAATGGATTTAATGAAAAGGCACAATTAAGGGGAATGGAAGGGATTATTAATCATGCATTAAACCGTTACCCCAAAACGGATGTGGTGATGTTGCATTTTATAGATCCTCCAAAACTTGAGATTTATAAAAATGGAGGTATTCCCGAAGTTATTTCCAACCATGAAAAAGTAGCTGAACGCTACCGTGTGAACAGTATTCATCTTGCCAGAGAGGTCAGTGACCGTATTGTTGCGGATGAATTTAACTGGAAGGATGATTTCAAGGATCTACACCCATCAGAATTTGGACATGAAATTTATGCCCGCTCAATCACTACATTTTTGGATGATGCATTTGAAAAAGCTTCAAAAGAAGGGTTAAAACCAGTAAAACGGGAAATGCCCAAATCATTAGATGGCTTTAGTTACACCTCCGGTAAGTATTTGCCTGTTAGTTTGGCGGAAAATACAAGCAACTGGAATTTGATAGAGAAATGGTCGCCGAAGGATGGAGTTTCTACCAGGAAGCGTTATGTTGATATTCCGGCAATGGTTGCAGAAGTATCTGGCGCCGAATTGAAGCTTGATTTTACAGGCAAAGCAATTGGTATTTGCGTTGCTTCTGGTCCGGATGCAGGAATGATTGAATACAGCATTGATGGATCGCCTTTTAAAAAGGTAGATCTGTACACCCAATGGAGTGGTGGACTTCATCTTCCATGGTACATCATGTTAAATGATGAATTACAAGATAAAAAGCATTCAGTAACGATCAGAACTCTTGCGGAGAAGAATGGAAAGAGTAAGGGTAATGCCTGTAGAATTTTGCATTTTCTGGTTAATTAGGTGGACGTTTTTTAAAACACGCCAACTTTAGTTTTGATCAATGTCTGATGTTCTTAAACCCGATGGTAGCGGATAATGGCCTGTGATTAAGATTAAATAGTAATTTTTACATGGAGAGAGGTTCTCGCCTTCGCGAGAATGACCACTAATGTGCCTTAGCGTTGCATTTTTCTCTGGAAACTGTAATTTTCGGTTGAAAAATTGGATGAGAGGTTCTCGCCTTCGCGAGAATGACCACTAATGTGCCTTAGCGTTGCATTTTTCTTTGGAAACGATAATTTTCGGTTGAAAATTCGATGAGAGGTTCTCGCCTTCGCGAGAATGACCACTAATGTGCCTTAGCGTTGCATTTTTCTCTGGAAACGGTAATTTTCGGTTGAAAATTCGATGAGAGGTTCTCGCCTTCGCGAGAATGACAGGTGTTGTTAGGGGGGGGGAGATTCCAGCCTCCGCTGGAATCTAAGAGAATTAAAGGTTGCCCGAAGCGTTATAAACTGAAAAATCTTTGATTATCGGCTCGGCGATACTTTTGGTAATGTTCAACCTCAAAGCTGAAACTTCTATCTCCTGAAATTTAGCAATAAATTTATGGCCAATACTTGATCCTTTGCTGATTAATTGCCAGCCATTTTTGGTTTTTGCTTCAATATTAAAATCACGGACCCGTTCACCATTGGCAATATCTTCCATTAGGACTATGTGATTTATCTTTTGGTAAGATTTAAATTTTAATTCATGTTTTGAGCCTTTCCCTGAAATTCTGGCTATAGCTGAGGAAAAGCGTTTTGCAATCTCTGCTCCAAACTCCTTCATTCGAATTACGTCAGGTTCAGGAATAAGGCCATCGGCATTTGGCGTTATGCCCAGAATAAGCGTGGAGTTTCTACCTACGGAACCATAATACATATCCATCAAGCTCTCAAGGGGTTCAATATGTTCTTCATCACCAGGTTCCCAGAACCATTCATGGCGTCCGTTATGGCCTCGTAATGGAGCATCACTCATCGCCGGCATGTAATATTCTCCTTCAGGGTCGCCCTCTTTTAGGAGTTGAAAATCGTTTTTGAAAATTTCCTTTGTGTTTGTTGAATGCGAATAAGGGAATGGATAAGTCCCCCAGCAAGGGTAGTTGACCTTGCCGCTTTCACTGCCGCCCCAGCGAATATCTGCTCTCTGGGTATTATGGTAGAAAATTATGTTGGGCTGGTGTTTTTCAACAATAGGCAGAATATCTGCTCCGCCTAATTCGGGGCCATGCGCTCCGCCATCAAACCAAACCATAGCCAGTTCACCATATCTCGACATCAATTCTTCTGTCATTTGCTCACATAGCTTATTATAATGTTGTTGCCTGTTTTTTGCAAAAGGAGAGTTGTCATTATTGACCATAAAATCATAAACTCCATAATTTGAATTCCAGCGTATTCCGATGTAAAGGCCGGGTAGAATACCGTATTTACGGCAAGAGGCAACAAAATCCTGAACAATATCACCTTTCCCATTTTGAAATTTAAGTGCCTTCATGGAATATGGGTTCACGTCTGATTGGTAAAGTGCAAAACCGGTTTCATGTGTTACCGTTAGAATAGCAATCTTGCCACCCATAGATTTCACAGCCCTGATCCATTGATCGGTGTCCAGTTTTGTGGGATTAAAAATGTTATAATCGGCAATAGGAGTGATTCTGTTTAAAGCCTGATTATATTTTTTACCATCAAAAACATGCAGATCATAAGATATTAGTGCTGTGATTTCTGCATCCTGCCATGCCAGCTGATTTTTTTTAGGCAGCGGAATATTTTTCTGTGCATAAAGCATGTCAGTTAAGACGAGTAGTAGCAAGAAAACAATTTTTGAGCAGAATCTATTTTGTGAATTGAGCATAGGTATAATATTTTTAGATTAATCAGCTGCCGCGGGATTTCTGGTTTTTCTTTCTACCCCAATTTGGCAGGTCAATATCCAGATCATCGAATGTAGCAGTCATTTGCTGTTTCAGAATACTTCTCAATTGCTGAATCTTTGCGCTGTATGCAGGATCTTTAGAGAGATCTTGAATTTCCAGGGGGTCATTTTTGAGATTGAATAACTGTGTGTTTTCAATGCCATCTACATTATAGACAATCATTTTAAATCCATCCTCTGTTTTAATACTTCTGCTCCAGTGTCCATAAACATTATAGATGGAAGATCTCACTTTCTTAGACGGATCTAGAATGACAGGTACTAATGAACGTCCTTCAACAC
>JAURKO010000023.1 GCA_030831705.1 Daejeonella sp.
ATAATTATTAATATAATTTGTTTAATTAATTGATTTTTATAAAACTTTCCTTCACTAATTATGCCAAAGAAAGTGAGATGCGATTTCTTGTCAAATTTTCATTATTTCATTATTTCAGCTTCTTTCTTGTCAAAAAAATCAGTGTCAAGCTGTCAGTAAATTGTCAGTTTGATGCAAAAAAAAGCCACCGTTTAGGTGGCTTTTTTTATGAAATACTTTCTTATTTTTTTGTGCTATCAACAGGTAAAGACAGACCAGATGGTGCAGCAACCGGAGCAGCAGGTTTATTAATCTGGTTTTGAATATCATTCATTTCCTGATTAACCACTCCTCCCCGTGGAACTACAACATTAACCATCAAGGCCAGAACCATTAATGATACAGCAAGTATCCATGTGCCTTTTTCAAGAAAATCACCTGTACGCTGTACACCCATTATATTGTTTGAACCAGCAAATCCGGATGAAAGACCACCTCCTTTAGGATTTTGGATCAAAATGATGAGAACTAACAAGACGCAAATAATAATCGCGAGAATAATAACCGTGTATAACATATCTTTTAATTTACTTTCTTTTCTAATTCAAGAATGCGGTCGGCAAAGTACGGGCTTTTTTCTGGAACTTTCAAACTTAATTTTTTGTATGTTGAAATGGCTTTTTCATACAACATTTGATCAGCATATATTTGAGCCAAGGTTTCTGAAACTAAATCGTTCGGATCTTCAGCACTTTTCCTTGCCTTATTCTCAGTATCTAATTTTTGTGAATCAGGGGGTCTAATCTGCGGTTCTTCCTTCATGAATTTCTCAAGAATAGAATCCTCCTTGCGTTTAACCTGGAATGGAACTGTTCTTGGTGCATTTTCGACTTGCTCCAAAGGTGATTGCAAATGGAAAATATTCTCAATGATTTGACTGCTTAACTGATCGACAGAACTTATTTTGATGGGCTGATTTGTATCTAATTTGAAACTAGCATAAGGCTGATAGGTACTTGAATGCTCCATTCTAGTCTTTTGCAGCCACCATAAAAATGAATAGGGCATTTTATCGTCATGGTATGCGGATAATTCCTGATCTGTTTTAGAGTCCTTATTTTCTGAATTTGGGGAATCTTTACTGCTGCTTTCCAATGTTTCTACTAGATCCTGATTTACCTCTGTTTGATTCGTTCCCTCAAAATCAGAGATAGCTTCAAATTTTTCATCTTTTTTCAAATCATTTCCGGATTCAACAGGATAATTGATGGCATTAGAAGCATCGCCAAGGAAGCCGTGTACTTCAATCTTATCTTCAAACGATTCAGATTTTTCAAGCCCGGTCTCTGTAATTGTATCTTTTTCTTCGTTTTCATCGGATTGCTCCGATTTATTTAAGTCCACTATGTCTATTTCAGAATATATAACGTCTACTAAAAGCTCCTCTGATTTCTCCTCTACTGTATTATCTGTTTTTGGTATGATCTCATTTTTCTGAATTTCATCCGTTGCATCCTGATCGCTTAGTGCTAATTTTTCAGGCGAAGATTCGGTTTTTTCTTCCCAAAATTCTGAGTAAATCACCTCCTGATCTATCTCAGGTTCGGATGTTGAGTTATTCTCAGAAGTCATTACAATTGTTGCTTCCGCAATATCCAGATGTTTATCTTCTTCAAATTCGACAGCTATTTCGCTTTTATATTCATTTTCATCGATTGAAATAATTAAATCATTTTCAATTTCAGGCATTCCCTCTTCCTCTAGATCTTGTTCTCCAAATAATTCAGTGTCAACATAGTTTAATTTCCCATTTTCTTGTAACTGCTCAGGTTCATTCAGGATCTTGTAAAGAATTTTTCTTTCAGGAATTATTATTGACGAATAACTTAATTGTTTGTTTAAGTTTTCGGAATCTGATAGTGATAAGGAACGGCTGTAACAGAGATTTAATACCTGGCAATATGGATAATCTGCTATGCCTGTTTCTAAAATTTTTGCATCTTCTTCCGCTATCGCACAAGGATTTGCAACACACTTTGCAAACAATTTTTTGAATACCTCCTGCTGATTAAACTGTTCCAATTTGCTGAGTTTTTTGAAAGCTAAATATTAATTACCAATTGGCAAAAGCCTTGTTAAAAATATCCTCGGTAAGCTGCCGAATAATTAGGGCTAATAATTTTTGTTCCTGAGATTGTATCGGCCCCTGGTTCACACTAAATTCTTGAAATGCCTGAAATGATTGTTCAAAATTTAATTCAGGGTTTAGCACATTAGTATATTTAACACTAACAGTTACAGTTATCCTGTCCAATCCTGCTCTATCGTTTCCTTGGATAGCAACCGGGCGGATACTGTAATCTGTGATTCGCCCTTCAAAATTTGCATCTGCTTCAGTTCTTACAATACTTAATCTGGATTGGTTTCTTATTCTATCTTTTAATCCTTCGGTAAACTGCTGACTAAGATAGGGTACCACCAAAGCTGAAGTATTTTCAAAGAATTGTACTGATGTTGTTGTCATTTCAGCAGGAATTGAAGCACCTGATAAGGAGTAGGTACCGCAGGACTGAAATACTGATAAAAGAGCAATTATTAGAGCAATTCTAAATTTTGAAAGATTTTTTTTCATATTCCGAGAATGTCTTAAAGGTCTAATTCCTTTATTTTACGATACAATGTACGTTCTGAAATGCCCAATTCATGAGCAGCTAATTTTCGTTTGCCCTTATGCTTTTTTAGCGCTTTCTTAATCAGGTCCGATTCTTTGTCTATCAATGACAAAGACTCCTCAATCTCTTCTGCTTCATCCATCATATCATAAGATTTATCATTATCGGGTTGATGAATAACAAGTTGATGAGGATCATTAATCAGATTATTGCTTCCTGGAATTTCAATATCTCTGTAAAGCTGGTTAATTATTTTCTGGTTGGATTGAATATTTGCAGTATTTCCACCATTTTGGATAATTTCAGCAACTAATTTTTTCAGTTCCATCATATCCTTCTTCATGTCGAAAAGTACCTTATACAAAATATCACGCTCAGAAAAATCCTCCTTGTTCTGGTTAGGAATCCTCATTGGAAGGGTGCTTCCTGCCTCTGTTGGGATATAATTCTGAAGATGTTCTGCAGATAAATTTCTGTCTTTTTCAAGTACTGCAATTTGTTCAGCAATATTTTTAAGTTGACGAACATTACCTGGCCAGCTGTAATTCATTAAAACCTGTTGTGCACTTAAATCAAGTTGTACTGAAGGGCTTCTGTACTTATCTGTAAAATCGGCAATAAACTTTCTGAAAAGTAGATTTATATCTTCCTTACGTTCTCTTAGTGCAGGAATTTTCAATGGCACAGTGTTCAAACGATAGTATAGATCTTCCCTGAACTTTCCAGCGCTGACTGCGTCGAACACATCCTTATTGGTTGCAGCAATTACTCGAACATTGGTCTTTTGAACTTTAGAGGATCCGACACGAAGATATTCACCTGATTCTAATACCCTTAATAAACGGGCTTGTGTACCAATTGGAAGTTCAGCTACTTCATCCAAAAATATTGTCCCACCATCAACAACCTCAAAATATCCTTTACGCGCATCATGTGCCCCAGTAAATGATCCTTTTTCATGACCAAATAGTTCTGAGTCAATCGTGCCTTCGGGTATTGCTCCGCAGTTTACGGCTATAAAAGGTCCGTGCTTTCGGGCACTTAATGAATGGATAATATGTGAAAAAACTTCTTTACCGCTACCGCTCTCTCCCGTAATTAACACCGAAATATCAGTTGGCGCTACCTGCCTGGCTATGTCTATAGCACGGTTGAGGAATGGAGAATTCCCTATGATTCCAAATCTATTTTTTATGTCTTGAATATCCATTACTCTAATTTGATGATTTGACGATTTGAAAATTTGGTGATGCTATTTCATTCCCAAATCAATCTTTAATTTTTCCAATTAACATTAGCCGGCTGAATTTTAATTTGTTTTTTTGGCATTTTCAAATCTCCAAATTTTCAAATCTTCACATCAGCCTTAATTCTCCCTATCAATGTTGCTGGTGTACAACGCTCTATTTTTACATCAACATAGTCACCAGCCTTAAAACCATTATTTACAGGAAATACGACTGTGATATTGTGTTCGCTTTTACCCGAAAAATCTTTGTCTGATTTCTTAGATAATCCATCAATCAGCACTTTGTGAGTTTTGCCGATGTGCTGTTCTAGCCGATTCAACGAACATTCCTGCTGTTTTTTAAGAATTTCATTAAACCTCCGGGTTTTTACTGCTTCCGGAATATCGTCTTCAAAACGCTTTGCTGCGAGTGTGCCGGGGCGTTCTGAATAGGTGTACATGTAAGCAAAATCAAATTGAGCATAGTTCATCAGGCTCAGCGTATCCTGATGTTCCTCTTCAGTTTCTGTACAAAAACCGATGATGATATCCGTTGAAACTGCACAATCTGGCATAAGTTTTTTAATGGTGTCAATCCTCTCAATATACCATTCACGTGTATAGGTACGGTTCATCAGTTCAAGCACACGAGAATTCCCTGATTGTACCGGCAGATGAATATGATTACAGATATTTTCATACTTCATCATAGTATGTAATACTTCATCTGTTATGTCTTTTGGATGGGATGTTGAGAAACGTACTCTTAAAAGTGGATCGATTTGAGCAACAAGTTCCAAAAGTCTGG